>DAOVZV010000276.1 GCA_030634925.1 Sulfurovum sp. | reverse complement strand
CTAGGTATGCGAAGTTAAGTTCTCTGTATGCCTTAAAGAAACCAATACAAAATTCAGCAAATTGTGCTTTATCTTTGTCTGCTACATCTTTAGGAACATTAACTCTGATTTTCTCTGCTATTTCATCTTCTGTTGCAGTGATAGGAAATGCTATTTCAGTAACTTTCTCATCCCAGTTCTCTTCGATAGCGATACCACCCTCAGCAGACATATAGATAACATCATCATCACCTACACAAGTAGCTGATACATAATACTCTTCTGATTGCTCATGTGGAGTAAATGGCTCAACAATAAAGTGAGTTAATTTATCTACACTTGGCTCACCTGTAGGAGTGTCTCCATCAAATGAAAAGAAAACTGATTGGTCGCCAGTAGATTTTTCATCTATCCAACTTGAAGCTTTTGCCAATGAAACATCACCTGGCTTAGCATCTCTAAAAAGAACTAAATCATTCATTCCTCTTTTTCCAAATAACATATCTGGTTTTGCAACCAACATCTTATCATTTAACCATGCGTTTGTTTTTGCAGTCTCTATTAAATCTGCTCCATTTTGAACCATTACTGTTTCATAAGCATAAGTGAAATCTGGGAAATACTTATCCCAATGTTTTGCTAGAATTGACTTTGCGTCATACTCTCTAATCGCCTTTTGAGCCATCGAGTTCTCCTTGTCTTAGTTTAGTTCTTATTAGTCTATCATTAAGTCGTTTCAACTTTTGTTAGTAGCTAATACAAAGTATAAATATAAACCAAATATTGTGTATTTTAGAAACATCTATAGCTCATTACCTCTACAAGGAAGAACACCATAATATCTCAACTGATACTCTTCTCTCCTATCTATCACATTATAACACTCCAAACCTCTTGATTTAACCTCTTTTGCCAACACATAAGGTCTATATATTCGCTTAGCAAAATGAAGCTTGGAATTATCCAATAAAAAAAAGAGTTGATGACCAACTGTAACAAAAAGGCTTATCAGTAGAACAGAGATAACCAATAAAAAACCTCTCTTATAATTGGTCTGAAATTGTGGTAACCGAACACGAAGAGTATGATTGAAAACTCCCATTATCAATACAACAGCTATCATAACATACGGAGCAAAGTCTGTAATATGTATCTTTTGCCTAATAGATAAAATTAGTGAAAATAGCAGTGCTGTAAACGATATATACCATATAAGCCCCTTTTTCTCCCTAAGTAAAATCCTATACATCGCATAAAAAAAATACAAAAATAAAAGTGGAGAAAATACCATAGCATAGAGTCCAAATATATCAATGAAATGTCCAGAGGGAACACCACGAAGATTGATACCATCTGCTAAGTAGATAAATGCCAACAAAAATGTAAGAGCTAAAAGAGATAATCTCGTCTCTTTATTGAAAACTCCATATAAAAATACTGCTACAAAAAATACAAAAGATGAATTATGTACAAAAAATAGAACAAGCATCAAAAAAGGAAGATATTTATAATCTTTTTGATGATGAAAGATTACAAAAAGTAACACTATAGGAAGAACTATTATCGCTTCATTTGCCATAGCAATAGCTGTGATTATCCCAGGAAGAAGCATAAATATAGTAGTAGATATATATATCTCTTTTCTATCCTCAAAATAGATTTGACTCAATTTATAAAATAGATATACAGAAAATGAGCCAAAAATAATAGAAAAAAGCCTCAACCCAATAAAGCCACCAATAAAATCATCACCCCATCTCATAAACCAAGAGACTATATCCAAAGAGTCATATAATATCTTAGCTTCATGAGGAGTGATAGGAGTAGTATAAGCTAGATAAAAAATAGCTATCATATATATGTAAATAAATGTTTTAAATAGTTGTTTTGTCATTTTGTTAGCTCCAATAAATAGTCCAAAATAATCTTATATTTTTAAAAAAGTACAATATTTTTCAAAAACTATATCCAATATAGTATTTTTAATTGTGGCTATTTTTCTATCTAATAAACTCTCTTGAATAGTACAGGTTTTATCTATTATTAGATAACTTTGTTTTCTAAACTCTCCATCTTTAAGAAAATTACTATCAAATTTTATAGAGTTTATATTATTTGAACTTGTCGTAAATGGAATATATATAAAATCTCCAAATGAGTTCTCTTTTATTATCAATATAGGTCTTAATTTATAATTGTTACCATCAGTAAAATATATTTTAGCCAAATAAATATCACCTACCATTTTGAATAATCCTCATCATCTTCTAAAGATGTAGATAAATCTACTTTTGAAATATAATCTAACTCTTTATCACTCCAAAGCTCATACTCTTCTATATCACTATTTTTACTATTTAATGTTATCTCATAATGATATTTTGTAATTTTAGGTGGTTCTATATCAATAATATCTGTTATCAAAAAACTAAACAT
>DAOVZV010000310.1 GCA_030634925.1 Sulfurovum sp. | reverse complement strand
CCAAAAGCAGGGAAAAGCAGACCTGAACTTCTCTTTTGATTGGTACTAAATCCTAGATATGGTGTATATAATTTAGGAACATTTTCAAAATATATCTTGGCATTATATACCTTCATATACTCATCTTGACTATCATATACAGAGTCCGTAGATACCATCTTCCACAATGGATTTTCTCCATCACAACTAGATAGCACACTCTGACCCAAAGTATAGTTACCATCTACCTTATGCACACTATCAGATAGCATCCATATATCATGCTTTGTTGCCAAAAATAGCTTTTGGAATATTACCTCTTGTGTATCTGTATGTATTACCATATGAGTACTATGTTCTTTTGTACCCATATATCCTATTAGTTCTATCTTGCCATCTAGTACTAATATTTTGGTCTCTTTATTATAGTGAGCTGATGAGGCTGTAATCACAGAGTCATTATAATATACAAGTACATTATCTTTGGCTGTAACTGTAGTTTTTGTACTATCTAGCTGATTGGCTGTAATCTCAATTTTGCCCTTTTTATTATCCAATGCACCATATAGGTTGGATACTAACAAAAATATAAAAAAAAGAGGAAAAATTAAGCGTTTTTTAGCCATCTACAACTACACAATGAGAAAGTCTATCATGAAAAGTCTGCTTTAGTGGTACAAAAAATGCCAATAAAAAGCCCAAATAAAATAGTATCTCACTAGGAATTCTAATCAAAGCTCTCAAAAATGCTTTTGGTAAATCAGGAGTAGCTCCTGTTTCTATATCTACTACTTTTATCTTCATAAAGTGCTTACCGATAGTCACTCCATTTTGCCATACAAGAATAGTATGATATATCACCTTTATCATCAAAAATATGATAGCCTTGTCTGCTATGAAGCTATTGATAGTAGCTATAGCAGCCTCATCAACTACATCAAATTGAGAAAAAACACCTATAAATTGGTCATAAAATATAATAACAAAAAATATAGAGACAATTATATCATCTATCACAAAAGCTGTAACTCTCTTTTGATTTTTAGGTATTGATAGAGAGATTTTTTCCATTATTAATCCTAAAGTGCTTGATAAGCTATATCTGTACGACACTGCTTACCTGCGAAATGTACTTGACCTACTAGCATATAAGCTCTTTTTTGAGCTTGTGCGATACTATCACCTACACCTACACATACAAGTACTCTTCCACCACTAGCATAGAGTTTACCATCATCTCCACGGCTCACTCCTGCATACGATATATGTGCATTTTCTTTTAAATCTTCATCAAGTATCTCATCTACTATTATCTCTGCTTGAGGGCTAGACTTATATGGATAATCACGACTTGCCATCACCACACCTACAGCGTATTTATCATAAAACTCTATATTTGCATTTTTCAAATCACCAGTAGATGCTTTGTAAAACAGCTCCGACGCAGGAGATTTGAGTAGAGGCATAATCTCTTCACACTCAGGGTCACCAAAACGGACATTGTACTCCAATATTATCGGCTCACCTTTGACTACCATCACACCGATAAATAGTACACCTCTAAAAGGCATACCCTCTGCCTCCATTCCTTTGAGTGTCGGCTCTATTACTCTCTCATCTAGTTTGCGATATATCTCATCATTGACTAGAGGAGTCGGTGCGTAAGCACCCATTCCACCTGTGTTTGGTCCTTTATCATCATTGAGAAGTCTTTTGTGGTCTTGTGCAGCAGGTAATACTACAAAATCCTTACCATCACATATCGCAAATACAGACAACTCATAACCGTCCAAAAACTCTTCTACTACGATAGAAGTCCCAGCATCACCAAATGAGTTACCACTTAGCATCTCACCTGAAGCTCTTTTGGCTTCTTCTTGTGATTGTGCGATTATCACACCTTTTCCACCACATAATCCATCTGCTTTTACTACGATAGGAGCTTCAAGAGTCTCTATAAACTTATATGCAACTTCAAGTGAATTAGTCTCTATGTATTTAGCAGTTGGTACGCTATGACGAGCCAAGAAGTTCTTCATAAAGATTTTTG
>DAOVZV010000202.1 GCA_030634925.1 Sulfurovum sp. | reverse complement strand
CTATAGGAGAGATATTGGGATATTTTAATATACTAATAGATAGTCTATCTTGTGGAAGTATCTTATACTCTATACTACTATCAGTTAGTACCCTCTCTTGTAAAACAGGATTTTTAGATTGAAATAATCTATAATCAGCTCTTTGACTACAACTACTTAATAGTATAGATATAAACAATAATATAATACTACTTCTATATAACATACCTATCCTAACTATTTTAATATTTATATAAATTATATCTTAATTAATTAAAAATCATTGTTTTTTATATTATTATTTTTGAAAATTGATTTATATACATTAGACTTCATTACTAACTCCAATTTCTCTACTTGTTTATAATTGTGTATGTCTGAACCCAAAAAATCTATACATCCATTTTTATTTAAGAAGTTTGCTTTTACTTTTGCATCTTTACCATACTGTCCAGCAAATGAATTTATATTTACCTGAAACATCACACCTAACTCTTTGAATTTGAAATACTCTTTTTTCTCTTTTATATATCTATAGCGTTCAGGATGTGCCATAATAGGAGTATAACCTAATGACAACATCTCAAAAATCATATCTTTTAGATGTATTGGTCTTGCATAATATGATGTCTCAAATAGTATATATTTATCTCCTATGGTTAAGAGGTCACCTTTTCTCAATATATCACTAAATCCATCATCCAAATAATACTCTGCTCCACACTCTATCTCTATATTTATATTCTCTTTTTTTGCCTCTATTTTTAATAAATCCAATCCATCTTTGATAATCTTTGGTGTATTGATATAAGTATCTGCCATAATATGAGGAGTGGTAATCACCTTTTCATATCCCAACTGCTCCATACCTCGAAGAAGCTTTAGACTCTCTGCCATACTCCTAGAACCATCATCTATAGCAGGAATTAAGTGTGAGTGTATATCTACCTTTAACTCCAAAGATGGTTGTTTTGGCTTTTTATTAAATAGTGAAAAAATCATATCTTCTCCTCATAATAATTGTTATCATAAGTATATTCATATCCATATTTTTGATTTTTCATATCATTTATTACTATTCCTAATCCTTTTATATCTTTAAATATTGATATTTTTTCTATATTTTTCAAAAATGATTTTTTGGAATATTCAGCTCTTGCTACATATATAGTGCTATCTGCAAGGTGTATCAACATTCTAGCATCTGTTACTATACCAATAGGAGGTGTATCTATAATGATAACATCATAAACCTTTTTTAATTTATTTAATATTTTTATCATAAACTCATCTTGTATCAACTCACTAGGATTAGGAGGAGTAGGTCCTGCTGGTATAATATCCAAGTTTTTATAATCTGTAGAGTATATTACATCTGATAAGGTTGTTCTATATGAGAGAAGAGTACTCATACCTTTATCATTTTTAATACCAAACTTTTGATGAAGTGTAGGCTTTCTCATATCTAGGTTTACAATGATTGTCTTTTTATTTGACATACTCATAATAGATGCAAGATTTACACATACAGTAGTCTTCCCCTCACTACTAATAGTTGAAGTGACTGCTATAGTATGCGAACCATCACCCTTTAACATAAAGTTTAGATTGGTTCTTAGACTTCTAAATGCTTCTGTTATGATAGACTTTGGAAATAGATGTAGAGATACTTTATCTGGATTATGTTTAATATGTGGTATTACACCTAATATTGGTATATTTACTATTTTAGTAACATCATTCTCATACTTAATACGGTCATCCAAGAATGCTCTTAATAGTGAAAAAGCAACAGCAAAAAGAAGACCTAGAATAAATCCTGTGATAACTATTATCTTTCTCTTTGGAGATATAGCTCCTCTAGGCAAAAGAGCCTTATCTAAAATACGATTATTACTCACAGTTGAGGCTTTTAATATAGATACACTAGCTTGTTTTTCTAATAAGTATGAGTATATCTTCTCATTTACTTCAAATTTCCTCTTTAATCTAACAAACTTTCTCTCATCTTCAGGAAGTTCACTTATCGTATCTTTACCTTTTTCTATAGATATATCCAAAAGTTTTTTTCTCTTATCAAAGTTTCTTTTTATATTTTTGATAACTGATATAATATTACTCTTTAGTTTTCTTGTTTTCTCTTTTAGTTTCTTGACCTCTGGATACTCATCTGTATAATCTATTCTCAACTCTTTAATTTTGATAATAGTCTCTTGTAGGTTAGATATGATAGATGCTAAAGAGTAGCTATGATTACTATTATTTTCTAGTCCTGTTACTGATATGGTATCTATACTTTTACCTAATTTAATATCTTTATATATCTCATCTATAATACCTATTTGTATCATAAGTGTAGCCATCTTATTTTGGGCTGTATCTAGTCTATTTGAAACACTTAATGCTTTTGCATCAATAGTCATACTTCTACTATCTTTTTTGAACTCTTCTAATTTAAGTTCAGAAACTTGTAGAGTATAATCTATCTTATCTAACTGACCATCTACAAATGCCAATGTTTTTGATGCTTCTCTATTTTTTTTGTCTATACTTTGTTTTATGTATGCTTCTGCCAATGCATTGGTAAACTCTTTTGCTCTAAGTGCTACATTGTCTGTATAGCTTATAGATATGATACTAGAGAACTTACCAACAGTTTGTGCGTTTACTCTACCCATTGCAGATGATACTGCTCCACTTTTGCTTAGGATTATAAATCTATATTTATCATCTTTTAATATCCTACCCTTTTTTAGAGTTAATGTAAATATAAATTTTTGATTATTTACCTCTTTATCAAAGGTATGTATTTTATCATATTTCCACTCTAGGCTGGTCTGATTATCTATACCTGTTATCACTAATCTATATTTATTTTTGCTATGATAAGATACTTCAAAGGACAATCCCTCTCCTCTAATCATATCTACACTAAATGGTGAGTTTTTGTATAGTTCAAACTCTTTCATATTGGTAGTTCTATAGTAGTGATGTGTGAAGTTGATATTTTTTAAAGCTTTGATGACTAGAAATCGTGATTTGATAATCGCTATCTCTGTATCTGGAGATATATAACCTGCTGATGTCGCTGCTGCTACTACATCATTACTTCCTGCATTCATCTTGTTCTCTATACCCACCTCTACAGTGGCTACAGCTTGATAGATGTCTGGCTTGAAGTATGCATATACAACAGCTGTAATAGTAAAAATAGTGATGAAAAATAGTATAGACATTCTATATCGAGTAAGAGTCCAAAAAATCTCTTTGAAATTTATCTCATCTTCTGGTATGTCTAACTTATTTTCATTCATCTATTTCCTTAATTACTCTTTTGTTGAAGAACTAGTG
>DAOVZV010000005.1 GCA_030634925.1 Sulfurovum sp. | reverse complement strand
TAATGCTCTATCTTGAAAATATGTCTGTCCTGCTCGTTGGAGTTCTACAATAAATATATTATCTTTTTCATCTGTACAGTTGATGTCAAAAATAGCTTTTCTATCCTCTTTTAACATTCCTGCATACTCATTTTTATTAAATTTCAAAGATACTATCTTATCCTCTATGGGTAGCAAGTCATTCAAAAAGCTTATCAGAAGTGGCTTTGACTCTTCACTTCCAAATATTCTTTTAAATCCAAAATCTGTGAATGGGTCTATGTATGTTTGCATTTTTTGCTCCTTTATCTAAACTTATTATACCTTAGTCAAATGCCATCCTACTGATGATGGACAAGGGTATATATTTAGTCTGATTTTAAATTCATTTTGATATTTATTGGCTACTTGGTATGCTATATCTCTGTTTTGATACCAATCTTTGATACTTCCATTACTGCTCATACAGTCACATACACCATCAAATTTATGATATTGAGGGTTATAAATTTGATACTTTGTTAGCTTTTTTTGTTTTTGTAGAAGCTTTTTGTATGGTGTGAGTAGTGGCTTTAGTGGGTTCATCGTTTAGAGGAGACTACTACAGTCTCTCTCGTGTTTGTCTAGTGTATCGCTACTGGTATCTGTAGAGATGAAATTATCATAATAAAAACATCTCTTGAAGCCTTTTGAGTCGTTTGATATTTGTTTCCAAAATCCGATTGAGATGGCTATCTCTCCTCCTATATAGTCGGGATTGTTGTCAAAGACTACACCGTTTAGTACATCTACTTCTCCATATTCTACAGCCATATCTCGTGCGTATTGTTCTGCTTTTGTCCATAGAGTGCCGTTTACTGTGTGGTCTTGTGGTATGATATTTGCCATACTGTAGGTTGTCTTCAAGTCATCTTGATTATAATCAAAACTGGCATCAGGGGCTAAGTGTCCTCTATCGTATCCACTGTTGGTATAGTCATTGCTAGATACTTCATATCCAGATGGGATTTGAGGCTCTATATAGAAGCTTGGTCTATCTGATATATTGAGACTATTTACTTGTTTTCCATCAAGTGTGTAGGATACATATTTGGCTGATTTGTAAGTATAATCATAACAGATATTTAGAGTACCACCTAAAGAGAAATCTTTTATTATGATTTGGTCACAATTATCATCAGATATAGGCTCTTTTTCTGTACTATCCGTAGTGGATGAAGATTGTGGGAAGTAAGTTCTATCGTTATCAATGTCACTACTACACGCAGTTAAAAATAGTCCTATTAGCAGGATTGTTATGTATTTAGTCTTATTCATTTTAGTACTCTCTTTGTGATTAAATTTGAGATGGGATTATATCATAAGCTAAGTTTGATGGAGTAAATATAAAATCTAATCATAACAACACTTTGCTATAATACAGACAATAATTTATAATTGGAAAACAAAATGACATTAGAAGAGATAGATAAAGAGTTTGTATTGGGTACTTATGCTAGGGATTATACTAGCTTTACTAGAGGTGAGGGTTCTACTTTGTATGATGAGAGTGGTAGGGATTATATAGATTTTGCTTCAGGTATTGGAGTCAATTCTGTGGGGCATAATAATCCAACTCTCGTAGATGCTATATGCCAACAAGCACAGAATATCATACATATATCCAATCTACAAGTGATAGAACCTCAAGCCAAATTGGCAAAGAGGATTGTGGAGCTTAGTGGTTATAATATGGGTATATTTTTTGCCAATTCTGGAGCAGAAGCCAATGAGGGTGCTATCAAGATTGCTAGGAAATATGGTGAGACGCAGTTTGACAAAAAGAGATATAAGGTCATTACGCTAGAACACTCATTTCACGGACGGACTATCACTACGGTCAAAGCTACTGGACAAGAGAGCTTTCATACTCCTAATTTCTCTCCTTATCCTGATGGGTTTTCTTATGAGAAGAGTATAGAAGATGTATATAGTGCGATAGATGATGAGACTGTAGCAGTGCTTATCGAGCTTGTGCAAGGTGAGGGTGGTGTGCAACCATTTGACAAAGAGGATGTACAGAAATTGGCAAATCATCTCAAATCAAAAGATATTTTGCTTATTGTCGATGAGGTACAGACTGGTGTATATAGAAGTGGTGAGTTTTTGGCATCTAATCTTTATGAGATAGAACCTGATATTATTACTCTTGCCAAAGGATTGGGTGGTGGTGTGCCTATTGGTGCTGTGATGACTCGGCACAAAGATATATTGAGTATTGGTGACCATGGTAGTACATTTGGAGGAAATTATCTAAGTAGTAGTGCAGGATTGGCTGTTCTTGATGTATTGAGTGGTCTATATGATGAGAATATTATAGATGAGACTATTGTATATTTTGCTACTAGAGTCAAAGAGATAACACAGAAGTATCCTCATCTTTTTGAACAAGATGTTGGATTGGGGCTTATGCGTGGTATTCGAGCCAAAAGTGCAGATATATTGGCAGATATTGTCAAGAAATCTATGGCAGAGGGTGTAGTGATACTCAAAGCAGGTAGGAATACAGTTCGTTTCTTGCCTAGTATCACTATTAACAAAGATGAAATGGATAAGGGGTTTGAGCGTTTTGAAAAAGCTATTAATAATCTGTAGTATATTGGTAAGTTGTGTATATGGTGATAGGTTGGGTAGTATATTATCTTCTAACAAAGCTATGATATTTGATTATAGTTTGGAGGGCAATGAACTAGAGAGTGACAAACTAGGTAATAGTTGGATGAACCCTATTCAGTTGTCATACAATAGAAGCTACTCTACACAAAAGATAGGAGAGACTATCGAGACAGGAAGTTTCTCTGTGACTATCAATCAGCCGATATTTCGTTCTGGTGGGATATATTATGGTATCAAGTACGCAGAAGCTATGAGAGAAGCCAACAGAGCAGATATAAGACTCCAAAGACGGATGATGATAGCTGATGCTGTATCTATATTGTTTAGTCTCAAAAAGACAAAACTAGAGAGTAAAAAGCTCAAGTTTCAGATAAAAAATGACAAGATAGATATTCGTCAAAAGAGAGATAGCTATGAGTCTGGACTATTGGATAGTAGTTTTCTCGACCAAGCGATACTCAAAAAGAGTCAAGATGAGACGGCTTTGTTGCAGATGGGACTCAATCTGCTTGAACTCAATCAAAAGTTTTCTTTGCTTAGTGATAAAAATCCAAAAAAGCTAAAATTACCAAAGCTTAAAATGATTACAAAAGATAACTATAGAAGCAAAAACTTGGAACTAAAAAGAGATAGATACAAAGCACAACAAGCATCTGATTATGTATTTGTGACATGGGCTAAGTATCTACCTGCTATATCTCTACAAGCCAAATACATAGATGCAGACCTCAATCCATTTTTCCCAAATCCTACGCTACAAGAGCAGTATTATAATTATGGATTTTCTGTAACTATGCCTATTGATATAAACTCTATGACAGATATACAGTCAGCAAAAGTAAACAAGCTAAAGACAGCAGTCCAAGCCATAGATAGAAGAGAAACTGTGGATAAAGAGTATCAATGGATACAAAATACACTACACATAATCAATCAAAAGATAAATCTAGCCAAAAAAGATGAGAAGATATACAAAAATCTACATAAACTCACCAAAAACCTAGTCAAAGCAGGAGAGAAGACCAAGCTAGACTCTGATATTATGTACAACTCACTACAGATACGCAAGATAGACCAAAAGATATATAGATTAGACAAGCAGATACAACTACTCAAACTATATGCAAGAGTGGAAAATGTTATTTAGTGAGTATATGGATGAGTGGCTATATGGTAAAGATGGATATTATAAAAACTTTAAGGCTATTGGTAAAGCAGGTGATTTTTATACAGCTGTAAGTACAAGTAGCTTTTTTGGTGCTAGTATTGCCAACTACTTTTATGGATTACTCAAAGATGGCAAAGCAGATAGAGATGGTTGGCTCATAGAGATAGGCGCTCATCAAGGCTATCTGCTATGTGATATGATACAGTGGTTATACACTTGTGACCCATCTCTAGCAAAAACTCTCAATTTTGCAATTGTAGAGAGACAACCAGAGGTACAAAAAGCTCAATTAGCATATATCAAAGAGAGATTTGGAGATGATATAACTATCACTCATTTTGATGATATATCAGAAGTTGAGGTAGATTATGCCTTTGTGGTATCCAATGAGATATTTGACGCATTCCCTTGCCAACTGCTCAAAGACAAACAGATAGCTACGGTAACAGAACATAAAATACAGTGGCAAGATGCACCAGAAGATATGTTGGAGTGGAGCAAAAAGCACCATCTCAATCAAGGTGAAATAGCAGTAGGATATGAGAAATTCGCACAAGATATATATAATGGTATAGGCAAATGTGATTTTGTGAGCTTTGATTATGGTGAGAAGTATGTCCGTAATGATTTCTCCATCAGAGTATATAGGTCACACCAGACATATCCACTATTTGATGAAGAGTTGATACTATCAGACTCATTTGGAGCAGATGATATTACCTATGATGTCAATTTTGAACATATAGCAGAAGCATTTGAGGGAGTAGGGTTTAAACAACTACACTATGAGACACAAGCTAGGGCATTGATAAGGTTTGGACTCATAGATATACTAGATAGTTTTGCCAAACAGACAACAAAATCAAGATACTTACACGAAGCAGACAAAATCAAAACTCTAATAGCTCCAACAATGATGGGAGATAGGTTTAAAATGATACATTTAGTTAAGTAGATAAAATAAAAATACTACTTTAAATAAAAAAAGGTATAATAACGCAAAATTAGGCGTATATAAGGATAGGTATGAAGTTCGAAGATATCGAAATAGAAGATGTAGATTTTGAGGCGATGCTCGAGGAATCGTTCAAGAAATCAGAATCAAGAAGTGATTTAGTAATAGGTACTGTTGTAAAGATAGATGAAAAAGATGTTATTGCAGTTATTGACATTGGTGGTGGTAGAGATGCTACAATTACACTTGATGAATTAAGAGACGAAGAGGGTAACCTTGCTTTTGCAGTAGGTGATACTATTGAAGTTGTAAATATGGGTAGAGGTCGTATCTCTCATACAGCAGCACTTTCTCGTGTAGCACTTAATGAATTTATAGCTGAATATGATGAAGAACAAGAGTATATCATTGAGGGTGTAGTTACTAAGACAAACAAAGGTGGATATGTAGTAGATTGTGATGGTTTAGAGTTCTTTATGCCTCGTACATTATCTTACTTGTCTTCAAAAGTGGACCCAAAAGGTAAAAAAGTCAAAGCTGTTATTGTTAAAGTTGATAAAGATAAGGGTTCTGTTGTTGTTTCAAGAAAAGAACTTATCGAAAGAGACAAAGCAAAAACAGATGAGATAGTAGCTGAGCTTCTTGAAAATCAAGACCCAGTAATTGGAACAATCAAAAAGATTACTTCTTATGGTATGTTTGTAGATGTTGGTGGTATGGACGGACTTGTTCACTACTCTCAAATATCTCACAAAGGTCCAGTTAATCCTTCAAAATACTTTGCAGAGGGTGATGAAGTAAATGTAATCGCACTAGAGTATGACAAAAAGAAGAGACATCTTTCATTGTCAATCAAAGATGCTAATCCTGATCCTTGGGCTGATATTGATGCAATTATTGGTGTTGGTGATACTGTTACTGCTACTGTATCAAATATCGAACCTTATGGTGCATTTGTAGATTTAGGTGAAGACCTAGAAGCATTCTTGCATGTATCAGAAATCTCTTGGGATAAAAATGTAAAACACCCTAAAGATTATCTTGAAAACAATACAGATATTGATGTAGAAGTTATCGAAATAGACAAAGAGGGAAGAAGACTTAGAGTAAGTCTCAAAAATCTTTTGCCTAAGCCAATGGACGCATTTGTAGCAGAATACAAAGTAGGTAGTGTAGTTACTGGTGTAGTTACATCTATTACTGATTTTGGTGCATTTGTAAAAGTAGGTACTATGGAAGGACTTCTTCATAATCAAGAAATCTCATGGGACAAATCTCAAAATGCTAAATCAGAACTAGCTATAGCTGATGAAGTAGAAGTAAAAATCATCAAGATAGACAAAGATGCTGGTAAAATTTCATTGAGTAAAAAAGCATTACAACCATCACCAGTTAAAGCTTACTCACTAGACCACAAAAACGGTGCTATAGTAACTGGAACTGTAAAAGATAAAAAAGAGTTTGGTGTATTTATATCTCTTGAAGCAAATATAGACGCACTAATTAGAGTAGAAGACCTTCACCCTATCAAATTTGATGAGATTGAAAAAGGTCAAGAGATTACAGGTGTTATCTCATTTATAGATGGAAATACTGATAGAATTAGAGTATCTGTAAAAAGACTAGAGCGTCAAGAAGAGAGAGAAGCTATGGAACAACTCAATCTTGACCAAGACGATAGTATGACTCTTGGTGACGCATTTGGTGATAAATTTAAAAGATAAGGCTTATTATGTCAAAAAAAACTATTGTTGTTTGTGACCATATCCACCAAAGTGGATTGGATATATTGGCAAACGATAGCCAAATAGAACTAATCAATGCAGCAGATGAGCCAAAAGAGAAGCTCATCAGTGAGATTATACCTCTAGCAGATGTTGCCATTACTCGTTCATCTACCGATGTAGATGATGCGTTTTTGGCATCTGCAAAGAAGATAACAGCTGTTGTCCGTGCTGGTGTTGGTGTGGATAATGTAGATATTGATGGTGCTAGTAAGCAGGGTATAGTTATTATGAATGTACCCACTGCCAATACTATAGCAGCAGTAGAATTGACTATGGCTCATCTATTATCTTGTGTTAGAAAATTCCCTTATGCACACAACAATCTAAAGATTGACCGTGTATGGAGAAGACAAGATTGGTATGGAACAGAACTCAAAGACAAAAAATTAGGTATTATTGGTTTTGGTAATATAGGCTCTAGGGTTGGAAAACGAGCTAAGGCATTTGAGATGAATGTCGTAGCTTTTGACCCATATATAGACTCTAGCAAGGCTACAAATTTTGATATAGATTATACTACTGATTTTGCAGATATACTATCGTGTGATATTATCACTATACATACGCCCAAAAATAGCGAAACTATCGGCATGATAGGTGCAGATGAGATAGCAAAGATGAAAGATGGAGTAATCCTAATCAATTGTGCTAGAGGTGGATTATACAATGAAGAGGCTCTTTTGGAGGGTTTGACTAGTGGTAAAATAGCAATGGCAGGTATTGATGTTTTCAATAAAGAACCAGCTACTGCTCATCCACTTCTTGACATTGATAATATAATTGTCACTCCTCATCTAGGAGCAAATACCAAAGAGTCACAGAGAAATATAGCTATTCAAGCAGCAGAAAATGCTATATCATCTGCTAAAGGTATATCATATCCAAATGCGCTAAATTTACCTATCAAAGAGAATGAACTTCCAAATTTTGTAAGACCATATCTCGAGCTTATCCAAAAGATAGGACATATATCAGCACAAGTGAATAGAGGTGCGATTAAGTCTATCAAGATTATAGCAGAGGGTGATATATCAGATTACCTAGAGTCTATGGGTACATTTGCTACTGTTGGTGTACTTTCAGAGTCTGTAGGAGACCATATCAACTATGTCAATGCTGAGTTTGTAGCTGAAGATAGAAGTATTGAGCTTATAAAAGAGGTAAAACCAAATAATAGTGGATTTACCAATAAAGTAGGTATCAAACTAACTACAGATAGAGGTGTAATCTCTATAGCAGGAACAGTATTTGATGATACACAGCAGAGAATTATTGAGATAGATAATTATCTGTTAGATGTAGAACCAAAAGGTACAATGATACTATTTAGAAATACAGACACTCCAGGTGTAATAGGTGATGTAGGCAGAATAATAGCCGAACACAATCTAAATATATCAGATTTTAGACTAGGAAGAGATAATGAGCAACAAGCACTAGCAGTAGTGAGAGTAGATGGCAAGATAGAAAAAGCCCTACTTGAAGAGCTATCTGCATTAGATGCTTGTGTTAGTGTCTCATATACTACGCTTTAGTCTATTATAATTTAGTGGGAATTTCCCACTAAAGTTACTAAAATTATATTATCACTTTTCAAAACTTTAAACTCTTTCCATTATTATAATCAAAACTACTATTAACCATTATTAAATATTATATTAGCTATAATCACACAAAAAATTAAATATTTATACTAAAATAGTATAACTTTTTAGTATAATATTATCTTGATTAAGATAGAGGAGAGTAGTTTATGAAAAAGTATATGATTTTGTTTTTGGCATTGCCACTATTTGCTGGTCTGACGAACCTAAACTTAAAAGATGCTATTAGTATATTGAAGCATGATAATTTGGAACTAAAAGTATCTCGCTTTAATGAACAGATGAAAGCTTATGATGCTATTGTTGCTAAAGGTCACAATTACGGTAAATTAGATTTGTCTATTACTGCTATGCGTTCAAATGATGCTGGTAATGTATTTGGGTTTAAATTACAAAGTCGAGAGGCTACTTTTAATGATTTTGGATTTGATGAATTTCTAGCACAGATGGGTGGATTACCAGCTAATGCTTCAACTCTTTTATCAACACAACCAAATAATCTCAATTTCCCTGATGCTAGAAATTATTATCAAACCAAAGTATCATATATGTTACCACTATATACTGGTGGTAAATTGAGTGAGTATGGACGGATTACGGACGCTCTATTTCGTATGAGTAAATGGGATACTAAGAAGATTATAAATCAAAAAATATTTCAGACTCAAAAGGCATTTTATGATATATCTTTGGTGCAGAGTTATATATATAAATTATCCAAAATTATCAAAAATGTAAATCACCTAGAAGATATAGTTAGAAGTATGAATAAAGAGGGTTATGCTCAGGATATAGATTTGCTAGAGGTTCAGGCTCGTAAAGCAGAAGCTAGAAGTATGTATAATCAAGCCAAGCTAAACAAGAAACTAGCATATCAGTTTTTGTCATTTTTACTCAATAAAAAGGTTACATCTATCAAGAAAGTAAGTGATATGGTACCTATGCCTTTTATAGATAGTATGGATGTCAATAGAGATAATATAGATATTCAAAAGGCTCTTTTGGGTTTACAGATTACTCAAATGGCAGTCAATGTAGAAAAAGCAAACTTCTTGCCTACTTTGGGTGGATTTATGGAGTATAGTAGTGCTGATGATGTATTATGGAATGAGTTTACTCAAAAAGATTCATATACTATCGGGTTGCAGTTGAAGTGGAATATATTTAATGGTGGTATAGACAAAGCTAATCTCGAAAAAGCAAAGGTAAATCATCTCAAAATGAAAGACCAAATACTACTTGCTAAGTCTGGAATTAATCTAAAAGTCAATAAACTAAAGACAGAGATTTTGGGCAAAAATGCAGATATCAAAAGCTACAAAAAGCAGTTGTATTTTGCTAGGAAAGTGTATGAGAATTATCAGTCAAGATACAAAGAGGGGATAGTTTCTATCTCTGATGTACTTATCAAACAGTCCAAAGAGTTGGAGATATTGCTAAGGTTATTGAGTGTCAAGAATGAGAGAAATACAAAGATATTTGAACTAAATAGTATCTTAAATAAAGGAGGAAATATATGAAAAGAAGTATGATTAAATGGGTGATGTTATCGTTGATGGTAACTTCAATCAATGCAGTAGAGGTGAAGCTAAGTGGTTCTGTAATTTCTGATAATCAGAAGATGCTAACGAGTAGATATATGGGTTATATCAAAAATATGGCAGTATCGGAGGGGGATATTGTAGAGAAAGGTCAGCTTATATATGAGATAGATTCAAAAGAGATAGAATCAGCAGAGAGACAAGTAGATTTGGCAATCTCACAAGCTCGTATCGCTCTTCAAATGAACAAAAATCAATATAACAATGTACTAGTAAACCTAGCTAGACACAAGAGACTATATCAGAAAAATATGGTATCTAAGTATGAGTTTGAGATGATACAACTAGCATCTAAAAACCTCAAAGAGATGGTGACTATGTCTGAAGAACAAGTCAAACAAGCACTAGCCAAAAAAGATGAAGTATTGAACCAATACAACTATCTCAAAATCCTAGCACCAAATGATGGTGTAATAGTCGCCAAGAGGATTAATGAGGGTGAGATGGCTATGCCTGGTATGCCAGCAGTTATACTTACGGATTTGAGTAGATTGAAGATAATCTCAGAAATATCAGAGACTCAGCTAAAGTATATTCATCTACACAAAAAAGTAGATATAGAAGTACCATCTATTGGATTGAAGAGTAATGGTGAGATAGTATCAATCATCCCTAGTTCTAATCCAATGACACATAAGTTCAAGATTAAAATATCATTTGACCGTAAAGGTGTATCGGTCTATCCTGGTATGTATGCAAAAATCACAATTAAGTAGGTAGCGATGGAAAAGAAAAAAGAGTATCAAGTTATAAACATAGCAGGAAGTCTTGCAAAAGGGTTTTTGCGTAATCCCTTGACTATAGTATTGGGAGCGATATTGCTTCTTGTGGGTTATCTAGCCCTCAACACAATGCCAAGAGAAGAAGACCCTCAAATTGCCATATCTGGTGGAGCTGTAATTGCTATTATGCCAGGGGCAACACCTGAAGAGATAGAGAATATCATAGTCAAGCCACTTGAGCGTAAACTACGAGAGGTTCGAGGTATTGAACATGTATATGGTATGGCTATGGATAATGTTGGTATGGTCAATGTTATGTATTATATCGGTGAAAATAGAGAGGATTCAAACCTCAAACTATATGATAAAGTAATGCAAAATATGGACTCTATGCCAAAAGGTGTGATGCAACCACTTATCAAGCCTTTTGATATAGATATAGATATTCCTATTGTAACTGTGGCGTTTTATCCCAAAAAAGATAGTGATATAGATAGTATCAAGCTATTTGAGATGGTAAGAACTGTACAACAAAAAGTAAATGCTATTGATAATGTAGCCAAAACTACACTCAAAGGTGCTAGAAAATCACAGTTCAATATAGAAGTAGATATGGGTAAGCTATCTGCATATCATCTATCTTTGGGTCAGATTATGAAAGCTGTTCAATCAGTTGCTGTGGATGTACCAGATGTCAAGGGTAGGACTGTAGATAACAAGCTTGTGATATTTGGTGTCAAGAATGCTATTGAGAGTGTGGAAGATGTTGGTGGTGTGATAGTAGCACAATATATGGGTTCTCCTATATATCTGCGAGATGTATCTACAGTCAAGAGAAGTGTAGATATTCAAAACTTCAAAACGGCAAAGATATTCCTAAGAGAAGAGAGTGGAGACAAAGAGGTGACAAAAGAGTCACTAATGAGTCAAGAGAGAGAACAGATTACAATGACTGTAGCAAAACTAGCAGGTACAAATGCTGTATTTGTATCAGAAGATATTACAGATGTACTCAAAGGGTTTGAGGGTAAATTTCAAGAGTTAGGTATAGGTTATATCGTCACCAGAAACTACGGATTAAGAGCCAATGAAGCCGTAAATGAGCTGATGCATCACCTTATTATTACTATTATTATTATTGCATTGATGTTGGTATTTGCTTTGGGTTGGAGAGAGTCTCTTATCGTTACATTTACTGTTCCTGCTATTTTGGCTGTGACGCTATTTACTGCGTGGATGACTGGGCAGACTATGAATAGGATTACGCTATTTGCATTGTTATTGTCCTTGGGTCTTCTGGTCGATGCTGCGATTATTGTTATTGAAAATATACATAGACATCTGCATAGTCATGAGAGTGCAGACAAAGAGATGGGTGAGTTATTGGTAGAGGCTACTGATGAGATTGGAGCACCTACAAATATCGCAACTCTAGCTATTATATTGACGATGGTTCCTATGGCATTTGTCGGTGGTATGATGGGGTCATTTATGAAGCCTATACCGTATAATGTCCCAGTAGCACTTATTGTATCGCTATTTGTGGCATATATATTTACACCATATCTAAGTCTAAGACTACTCAAAAAAGTAGAACACAAGCATCACCACGAAGAAGAGAGTGATGAGCAGAAAACACAAGGGGCTAAATAATGAAAAAACTTGAGAATTTTATCCATGCTATTCTCGATAGTAAAGCAAAAAAGAGATTAGTTGTAGCATTGACTGGTTTGGCGTTTGTACTCTCTCTTTTGATGTTCCCTACCAAGCTTGTACTAGCCAAGATGCTTCCAGGGAAGAGTGATAATACATTTTCGATATATGTTGATACCCCCACAGGCTCATCCATAGAACAGACCAAGGCTGTAAGTAGTTGTGTGATTGGCTTTTTGCAAAAAGAGCAAGAGGTGATGAATGTCGAGCTATTTTTAGGTCAAGGTATCCCACTAGATTATGCAGGACTTGTCAAGGGTGCTAGTATGAAAATGACTGAAAATGTATCAGAAATTTCAGTCAATCTCACAGATAAGCACAATAGAGTAGAACCATCATTTCTAATGGTTCAACGCCTAAGACCTCTTATCAAAGATAAATGTACCAAAATAACAGAGGGTACAAATATCAAATTTATAGAACA
The DNA here is from genome assembly GCA_030634925.1 of Sulfurovum sp. GTDB lineage: Bacteria > Campylobacterota > Campylobacteria > Campylobacterales > Sulfurovaceae > Sulfurovum. The sequence goes on along the minus strand of DAOVZV010000005.1, from coordinate 2,320 downwards.
GCCGTCAGGTCCTCCTACACTAGCTTCTATAGTTGTAGAAGTTCATGGAGACAATCTACCACAAGCTAGGGAAGTATCTATGAAAGTAGCAGAGATACTGACAAATACAGAGGGTCTAGTCGATATAGATGTTATGGCTGATAATATCTATGACAAGTTTGAACTAATCCCAGACAAAGACAAAATAGCTAGAAGTGGACTTAGTGTAGAACAAGTAAACAATATATTATATCTAGCATTTGAGGGTATGGTAATAGCTCATAAAAACTCTAAAAATTCACCAGACCAAATATCTATATTTCTAATTTTGGACAAAGATAGCAAGAGACTAGATACATCAAGCAAAGAGGGATTACTAAGTAAATTATCATCTTTGAATCTAATGAATATGCGAGGTATGATGGTACCACTTAGTGAAGTAGTTCATATCCGTAAAACCAAATCAAATCCTATGATTATGCACAAAAATTTATCAAGAATGACAAACATCGTAGCAGAGACAGATATGGTATCACAAGTATATCCTCTACTAGAAGCTAGAAGCGTAATGCTAGAGAAATTTGCAGATGATTATAATATCACAAAAGCAGGTTTTTCTACATATATGTTTGATTTTACTATCAAAGACAAAAAGAGTGGAGATGAGTTCCTAATCCGTTGGGATGGAGAGATGAAAGTAACACTAGATACATTTAGAGACCTAGGTGCTGCATTTATATCAGCATTGATACTTATATTCTTACTTTTAGTAATATACTACAAGAGTTTTGCAATCAGTGGAATAGTGTTATTAGGTTCATTTTTGTCTATTATCTGTGTTATAGTCGGTCACTGGGTTGCCAACTGGTTTACAAGTGAGACATTCTTCCTAACAGCCACATCCTTGATAGGATTTATCGCACTAATAGGAATAAGCTCTAGAAACTCACTACTACTAATAGATTTCGCTAAATCTCTAATGGAGTGTAATGGTATAGAGAAAAAACGAGCAATAGCAATAGCTACAGCAACAAGGGCAAAGCCTATTGCATTGACAGCAGTTGCTATTATACGAGGTTCAGCACTATTAGCAGGAGACCCAGTATTTGGTGGTCTAGGAGTAGCACTAATATCAGGTACAGTAGCAGCAGTATTTGTATCATTACTATTTATCCCGATACTAATGGACAATTCAAAAGCTATGGATTTTGATATGATAAATGAGTGTGAGAATACTAATCACTCTATTACTAAGTAGTTTGAGGAGTAGGGTGTGATTTTTATCACACCTTTTTTCTTTTAATCTTTGACTATCTTAATTATCTCTTGTTTGATATATAATAAATTTTGATAAATTCTTTCTAAATCATCTATTCTCATACTATCAAATTTTTTAGATACAAAATATTGATACTTGTTATTATCTAATTTTCGTAAAACTACAAAAAACCAAAGTGAACCAATGATATATGCACCTTTTATATCTTCCCATTTATTTATCTCTACAGCACTTATTAGCTCTGCTAAAAGTTGTGATTCAGGATAACCCTCTTGTTGTCCTTTCTTGAACTCTTGTATAAAAAAATAAGGTTCTTCACTCTCTACTAAACCTTTGGATACGGCAAAATCTGTTGTACCATTAAATATAAAATCTTTTGTTTCATATCTTAGTGATAATTCATAATAATCTCTAAATTCATTTTCATAAGATTTGAAATGTACTTTATTCAAGATAGGAATAATGAAGTTTACTTTCAAATCCTCTTCACTATATGATTCTATCAATTTATAATTATCTTCTATTAAATTTTCAAACATTAATGTAGTTTCATTATCTATTTTCATATCAAATCTAAACCACTCATCAAAAACACTATTATCCAAACTTTTTTTGATACTTACAAGTTTTTTTAATATATTATGTGTTATTTTACTAAATTGATAAGTAGGTATAGTACCTTCTTTTATTCCTTTTAACTCTCTCATCTCTGATTGTAGTTGTGCTATTTGTTTTAATAGTCTTTGTTCCACTTCTTCACTCATTTTATAACTCCTTTTTCATCCTCAAAGCAATACATCCATCTATCCAGCTACTACTACATACTTTTGATTGTTGGGTTTTATCTACTTTTGCGTGATTTTTGATTAGTGTTTTTAGTAGGATAATATCTTTGGCTATTATGGCTTTGTCTATTGGAGTGTATCCCTCTTTGTCTTGGATATTTATATTTGCACCATTTTTGATGAGTAGGTTTACTGTATCATAATCACCCATTACAAAAAGCTCTCCTAGTTCAAATGTATTGTCTTTGGATACTTTTGAAAATATATTTTTGAGTGT
>DAOVZV010000050.1 GCA_030634925.1 Sulfurovum sp. | reverse complement strand
CTATCTTTGAAGATAGTGAGTCCATTATGGTCTCTATATCTTCTACTCCTCTTGCTCCTGTCATTGCGTTGGCATTTTTGGCATTTATGAGCAGAAAATTGGTCTGAAATCCACTAGGATATTTTTGATAATGTTTGATAGGTGATGCTTGAAATGTATTTGAGGTGAAAACTGCTGATATATCACAAGGAGTATCACTTCTGATAAATGCTACATCTCCATCCTCGCTACCCGAACGCATACCTACATTAGTAGCCCCACAAAAGAAGCCTTTTACATTCTCTAGTCCATTTGGTAAATCTATAATTTTATACATATTTCAACTCCTCTGGTTTCTCTTTTTTTCTTATTATTTTTTTGGCTCTTTGGATACCTTCTCCTGTACCTATGAGTAGGAGTTTGCATTCTGGCATGATGATTGTATCACCTTTTGGCATAGGAATAAATTTATCATCTTTTTGACGGATACCGATGACTGTGACATTGGCTATATCTCTAAATCTTGCTGTTTTTATCTTTTTGAGTGTTAGCCATGAGGTCTTGGATACTTTCGCCTCTTCCATATCAAGAGGAGTATCTTTTTTGTATAAGAACTCTTGGAGTAGGTTCTCCATATCTGGTCTGGCTGCCATTGCATTTATCCGTTGAGCCATTAGTTTTGTAGCAGTTACAACTTTGTCTGCTCCTAGTTTTAGGAGTTTTTGGTCATCTTCGTGGCTTTTGGCATTTGCTATGATTAGATATTTTCTAGTGCGTCCTATCTCTCTTTCGTATAGTCTCACAGATGCTATAGTGGCGATATTGTCTGCTACATTGTCTGCTAGAGTGATTACGCCCTTTGCTGATGATAGATGTGATTTGAGTATTCCCATCTCTGTATGTGGCTCGGCACTTACTACATAAGGGTAGTGATGTTTTTTGCCTATCTCATCCATATCTTCTCTAGGGTCCACTACTACAAAAGGTATATGGTTGGCTCTAAGTTGTTTGGTCACTTGTATAGTAAATTCATTGTGATAACATACGACAAAATGGTACTTTAGTCTAGCTATTTCATAAAGCATCTTACGCTCCTTGGCAGTTTTTTGGAAATCACCCTTTTTGACCACTTCTGCTATGATACCCACAGCGATAGAAAATACCAAAAATCCAAATATAATCAGAGTAATAGTAAAAATCCTACCCAAATTAGATATAGGCTTTATCTCTCCAAATCCAACTGTGGTAAATGTAATACCAGTCTGATATATAGCGTCCATAAGGGGGAATTGGTCTATAAGCATATATCCTATCGTACCCAAAAGCATAATAAGAACAGTAAGAATAAAGGGAAGTCTAAAAGGGGCTAAATGACTATAATACTCATCATTAAGTGTAATATGTGGTTTGGGAGCAGTTCTCCAACCCAAGAATTTTTGGAAATCTTTTATAAATTTCATTTGATAGGGGTTTAATCCCCAAAAGCTATACTAAATTTTAGCATAGCCATATACTCTAAGCAGTAGCTTGAGCAGCTTTTTTCTTCATTGTTCTAAGAGTAGAAGCAGCTACTTTTAGTCTCTTTTTTGTTCCGTCTTCAAGTGTAATTGTTACACTTCTAAGGTTTGGAAGTTGTCTTCTTTTTGTCTTGTTGTTTGCGTGAGAAACATTGTTTCCTGTCAATGGACCTTTGCCAGTGATGTCACATCTTCTTGCCATGAATATCTCCTTTAGATTTAGTCGTTTTAACAACGGTTAATATTTTGTGCGATTATAGACAAAAGGAACATAATTTTGGCTTAATCTATTTAACAATACATCTAGCTGTAAAAAATCCCCTAGAGTAGTGAGGAGATACAAATATATCTGCCTTTAGTATCCACTCTCTGTCTCTATGAATATCAACTGATTGTGCTACTTTTCTGATAGCTCTGCTCTCACAGATAACAGTTCTACCCTCATTAAATGCTGTAGTTACTTCACTCATTCTATCTGTAGTGATTTTGAAATGTAATCCAATCATAATAGCCAACACTAAAATAACCCAAAATAGTCCTTTTTTGATAGCCCCTTTGGACATAAAAGGTCTTGTACTTACAAAGATAGTAATTAGTATGATGATAAATCCTAGTACAAGATAAGCACCCTCTAACTCTAAAAAAGTCTTCATATTTCTCTCCCTAAACGATAATTTATATTATAATAGCAGATTAAAAAATACCAACCATTGACAAACATCAACTCTATGTATGGTAAAAATATCTATAATTAGCAAAAAGAAGGAAAAAATGATGAAAAAATATCTATTTCTTGCACTAGGATTAGGATTTGCATTACTAGCTATCAATGCTTTTATGATGGCAAAACCTACACCAAAAGCTCCTATATATAGTAAGCTAAAGTCTTACTCTCCATACTATATGGAGAAATATATCGGAGGACTCCGAATTAGAGACAAAACAAATCCAGAGTTTAAAGAGAAACCTAAAAGCTCAGAACTATTTCACCGTTTAGAAGCTTTTGAAAAAGAGTGGGGGGAAAAGCACCTTAAAATAGAGAAACAAAACCTAGTTGTATTTGATAATAATGGCACACAAGTAGCATCATTTGCATTATCAACAAAAATAGATATAGATTTTGTAAATAGTTTTTATGGAGTTAAATGATGAGTCCTATTGTTATGACATTAGTATTTTCTGTAGCGATGCTAATGTTTATGGGATTTCCTGCTATGAAAATAGTAGAGATAATAGCAACAAAAAAAGATATATCTAAGAAAACTCAAAACATATTAACTATTGTTTTGACTATCTTTCTATCTTTGATTGTTGGTACTCTTTTGCAGTTTGGGTAGTTTTGGTTATTTATTAGCCAATTCCCACTTTTCAAACTCTGGAGTAAAATACTCTATTCTTACTTTCTTGAACTCTCTTGTAGAGTAGAGAGGGCGTTTTGATTTATGCTCTATCTCGGATGCTATATCTGCTATGATGTTATTTGTCTCTTCTGTAGTTTTGCCGTGAACCATTGTAAATAGATTGTATTTCCAGTTTGGATATTTAGGGCGTAAATAGCAGTGACTTACAGCAGAAAATGTAGCTGCTTGTTTACCTATCTTATCACCATCTTTCTCATCTATATCCCATACAACCATTGCGTTGGCGTTAAATCCTGCTTTTCTATGATTTAATATACCAGCAAATCTACGCATAACTCCTGCCTCTTTAAATTCATTTAGTATAGCAAAAAACTCATCATAACTAAGTCCTAATTGTTCTACTATATCTTTGAACGGCTCTTGTACGATAGGAATATCTTTTTGTGCTAGTGCTATTACTTTGTGGTGAAAAGAAGTTAGTGTTATATCTTTTTTCTTCTGTTTGACCACTTTTTCTTTTTTGGCATCATCTCCTGTGATATTGAGCTTGACGGCGATTTTGAATAGTTTCAAAGTAGGTAGCATAATAGACTCTATAGCATTTGTCTCTTTTGCCAATATCTCTATTGTTTTATCTAGTCCTAGTATGGAAGTTGGTGACACAGCCATAGTAAACCATATATTAAAGTCGTGGTCTCTCTCGTAGTTATGAGATACTCCAGGGTGGGCATTGATGATTTTGACAGCATTATCTATATCTTCTTCTTTGATTTTAAATGAGACCAATGATGAGCTATATCCCAAGCTTTTGGTATCAAAAATAGGAGATATTTGTCTGATTATTTTGTTCTCTTTTTCCTCTTTGATGAGTTTGATAATAGTCTCCTCATCAGTATCTAGCATATCTGCGATAACAGCAAATGGTCGAGATGTCAATGGAAAGCTCTTTTGGATAATAGATAATAGTTGTGATTTCATAAGGTAATCCTTGATTAAATAGTGGTTAATTTGGGTTATTTGTGCTGATTTTAGAGTGGTCTGATTTTGATACTAATCAAGGGAAATAGTCATCTATAAACCTATCACTTTTATCTTCAAAAAATTTCATTCTCTCTTTGCCTTTTGGCATAGTTGTTCTAAATCCTCTTAGTTGGGCTAAAAATTCACCTATATTTGATGGAATTAGCTTTTCTATATAAATACGAATTCGCCTTGCCATAGCAGGTGATGCTCCACCTGTAGATACAGATATAGTCAAGTCTCCATTTTTGATATAAGATGGAAAGATAAAATCACAATAGGTAGTATTATCTACAGAATTTACCAAAATCCTGCTACTTCTACTCTCCAAAAATATCTCTTTGTGTATCTCTATAGTATTTGTAGCTACTATGACAATATCAAAACCATCTATATCACCTTTTTGGTAATTTTTGGCAGTGATATGGATATTGTGTGTATGGGCAAAATAAGCAAAATCATCTGATATGTCTTTGCTAATTACTGTAATATCTTTGGTGAAATCTACCAGTTTCTCTAGCTTTTCCAATGCAATAGCACCAGCACCAACTAGCAAAATTTTCTTATTATCCAAAGAGAAGTAAGCAGGAAAAAAAGACATAATTACTCTTCAAACCAATTTAGTTGTTCTCTTAGTTCTACCACTTTTCCTACGACTATTAGGGCAGGGGTTGGTAAGTCTTTTGCTTTTTGATAAATATCTTCCAAAGTTCCTACTACGGTTTTCTCATCAGGTGTAGTACCTCTACTGATGACAGCAACTGGATAATCTTTTGGTTTGCCTATCTCTATGAGCTTTTTGGAGATATGCTTTAGCTTGTGCAGACCCATCAAAAATACAATAGTATCATCTGTTTTGTAGTTGTTCCATGGTATTTGTGAATGCTCTTTGTTCTTGCTTTCGTGACCAGTGACAACTCGAAAAGAGACTGAAATCCCTCTATGAGTCACTGGTATTCCTGCGTATTGTGGTACAGCGATAGCAGAAGTAATCCCAGGGATAAATTCAAATTTGATATTTCTCTCTTTGAGATAAATTCCCTCTTCTCCACCTCGTCCAAATACCAAAGGGTCTCCACCTTTTAGTCGTACGACAGTCTCATATTTGAGAGCATTTTGGTAGATAATCTCATTGATGTCCTCTTGTGGTAAGGTATGATGAGAATCTTCTTTTCCTACATATACAAACTCACATCCATCTCTTGCTTCTTTGAGGATATCAGGGTTTGCCAATCTATCATAGATGATAATATCAGCTTCTCTTACTACACGCAAAGCCTTGACCGTCAATAATTCAATATCACCCGGTCCTGCTCCTGTTAGATATACTTTACTCATTATTTATCCTTTTGCATATATACAAATATACCTGATGGTTTCTGTATCTGAAAAATTTCTCTTTCCAAAAACCACTCTGTAGTATGAATTACATTTACTTTGTCTGCGTCATTGACCGATACATATAGACTATCTTGTAGGCTTGACCATCTTAGGTGAAGTATTTTACCCTCAAATGTAAACTTGTGAATAACCTTTAGAGTTTTGGTATCTACAATCTGAATAGTTGGGAAGTCTTTACCTGAAAATGTAACTGCTAGATATTTTTTGTCAGGACTCAATGATGTAAATACAGGCAGACCTTGCATCTCTATATTTTTGATAAATTTAAAATTATTATCATAAACCATCACTTTGTTATCTCCTACAGCAGGTATAAAAGTCCTATCTTCACTCAACGACCAAAAACCAAAATGAGGTACTTTCAATACAGGCTTGTCATCTTTGGCAGTTACTTTGATTTGAGAATAGCTCATCTTGTCTAGGTCAATAACTCCAAATGCTTTGCTTAGGAAAAACCCTACTATATAAGTATTGTCTTTTATCATCGCATCAAAAGGCATCTTGCCTACTTCAAACTCTTTGAATAGCTTGAAATCAGGACTCTTTTTAGTACCATTTCCATTTTTGTAGATAGATACTTTGTCGTTGTCCATCTGTGCAAAAATGATATAATCTTTGTAAATTTTGATACCTACATTTTTTGAGCCTGTTTGGATTTTGCTAATTGGCTTCAAATCTCTTGTGAGAATATCTACTGATTTATCATCATAATTGGCAACTGCTACAAAGTTTTCTCCGATTACAAATCCAATAGCACTTTTGGATGTCTTGTACTCTGCTTCTTTTTTCTCTGTAATAGGGTCAAATTTGATTACATATCCATCACGGCTAATGATATAACCATCATCTTTATCAAATTTAATCACTCCATGGTTCATATTGTGCATATCTTTCATATATGACTTGACCAATCCCTTTTTGATGATAGCCACAGATTGGCTCTCTCGTTCTACTACAAAAAACTTCTCTTGGACTTGGGCTTGGGTCACTGTGAGAAGTATAGCAGTTGCTAGTAGTCCTAATATTATGTTCTTCATTTTATCTCCTTTTGTATATAACACGATGGGTCTTGGGCCCACATATCACCATATATAGCATACGCTCTACTTCGAGACCCACCATTACAGATACTTAGATATTCACAATTTTCACAAATTCCACCCAATACTCTAGGGTGTACTCTAAGCTTTTGGAGTAACTCTGTAGGCTCTTTTGTCCATATATCAGAGAAGTCTTGTTCAAATATATTACCAATAGTAGTAGGGAAAAATGGGTCAGGCTTGACATTCCCTTCAGCATCTATATTTAGAAGCTTTCTACCAGCACTATTACCACCCCACGCAATGAGTCTCTTTTTCATCTCATCTGCGTATTGAGGATATTTGATGATGAATTTATCATAAAACAAAATAGCATCCATCTCCATATTGCCTGTTACAATCTCAATATCAAGTTTAGTATCGTGATACTCAAATGCCTTATCCACAATAAACTCTACAGCTTTTATCCTCTGGTCTTTGTCCAAATCCATCTTTAGATTATCTAGTCCTCGACCAGAATATACTAGATGTGAGATGTATATTTTGGGGATATTATGTTTCTCTGCTAGTTCAAAGATAAATGCCAAATCATCATAAGTATCTTTGGTAATTGTAAATCTGATAACTACTTTGGTTTTGCCATAACTATTGAGCAAATCAACAGCCGTCATCGATGCTTCAAACGAGCCTTTGAGTCCACGAAAAGCATCATGTACATCAGGACTACCATCTATACTAATACCGATATAATTGAATGTATCAAGT
>DAOVZV010000203.1 GCA_030634925.1 Sulfurovum sp. | reverse complement strand
TCATTTTTAGCTCAATTTGGGATTGAACTTTCTGCTTTAAAGCGTAAAAATATGCCTATTGACCCAAATCATAAAGTGAAACGAAAAATTAGAAAAGGAGTAGAAACTGCTTTCTCTGTTATCACTGCTAAGTTTGGAAAAGTGATTAAAGCTACTTCTATTCTGGGCTTTTTAGTTAAGCTCAAACTTTTTATTCTTGCTTATAGTATTGATAGGTTTTTTAAGCTCTCTAACTCTACTCAATCTTCCTGTTATAACTGACCTTACGTAATTACTCCAAAATAAGATATAATAACCCTATGAAAACAGATTACATAGAACAACTCTATACAGATTACCTCATAAGCAGTAATGGATATGCAACAGCAAAAGGCTTGTCAGCAATGACAAATAATGAAGTAAGCCATGACCAAATAACAAGATTTTTATCAAAAAATGAGTTTACATCAAAAGAGTTGTGGAAGAGAGTATAATACCCCAAGAAAAAGAGGAAATTACCTCTCTCTCTTACATCTCCAAAATCTTCCATGGTAACCCTTGTTCATTCATCTCTTTCATAAATGGGTCTGGGTCGAATTGTTCCATATTGAATACTCCCTTGCCTTGCCATTTGCCTTCTAGTATTAGTTTTGCACCAATCATTGCTGGTACTCCTGTGGTGTAGCTTACTCCTTGGCTTAGTACCTCTTTGTAGCATTTTTCGTGGTCAGTGATTTGGTATATGTATATGGTTTTTTCTTTACCGTCTTTGATGCCTTTGGCAAATATACCTATGTTTGTTCTACCTGTTGTTCGTACTCCTAGAGTGGCTGGGTCTGGTAATAATGTAGCTAGAAATTCCATTGGTACGATTTTCATCCCTTTGTGTGATACTTCTTTGATACCTAGCATACCTACATTTTCTAGGCATTTCATATGGGTTAGATAGCTCTCTCCAAATGTCATAAAAAATCTAATGCGTTTGAGTCCTTTGATATGCTTGACCAAGCTCTCCATCTCTTCGTGGTATAGTAGGTATGAGTCTCGTTTTCCTATCTCTGGATAGTCCCATACTTGTTTTATCTCCATTGGTTTGGTCTCTATCCACTCTCCTATACCCTCAGCATTTTTTTCCCAATATCTACCATTTGAAGATACTTCTCTTAGGTTGATTTCAGGATTGAAATTGGTAGCAAATGGATAGCCGTGGTCGCCGTCATTGCAGTCTAATATATCTATTGTGTGTATCTCATCAAAGTAGTGTTTTTGGGCATAAGCACAAAATACATTTGTAGCCCCAGGGTCAAATCCACTTCCCAAAAGTCCCATAATATTACTCTTTGCAAATATCTCATCTCTCTCCCACTGCTCTTTGTACTCAAATTTGGCACTATCAGGGTGTTCATAGTTGGCAGTATCGAGATAATCAACTCCACAACTCACACAAGCGTCCATAATAGTCAAATCTTGGTATGGCAATGCTACATTGATTACTATAGATGCATCTACATCTTTGATAAGTGCTATTAGCTCATCTACGCTATCTGCATCTACTTTGGCTGTGGATAGTGTGATACCTAATTTCTCTTTGATATTTGATGATATTGCATCACATTTTGATACAGTTCTACTAGCTAGTGTAATATCTCCAAATGTTTCGCTATTCATAGCACATTTGAACGCTACTACATTACCAACTCCACCTGCACCTATTATTAAAGTTCTATTTGACATAAATACTCCTTATTGTTTCTATAATTATACTATGAAATACTTCTGTAATACTTTTATAGGATAATATCTTGTGATAAGATATAGAACTATAAGTTATATTATAAGTTAGTTTTATAAAATGATTAAAGATTATACAAAATATCACATCATTGACACAAGTTTTTGATATACTTCTTTAATGGAGGAGTTGGTTTATGGATTAGTCCATTTAGTCTCGAAGTGAATTTTATGTAAAGGATAAATGATGAAAACACTTAAATCTTCTAGCGACAGAAATATTATCAAGATAGAATCTCTTATCAAAGAGACTATTGTTTTGGATGATATGATGTTGTATAAATATTGTAATGATAGTGATACTTTGGATATTATCAATTATGACTCTGTAGAACCATTGACATTAGAGGACTCTTTTTTGAAATATACTATAGAGTCAAAAGAGATAGAGTTTGATAATCATATCAAAAGCAATAGGCATTATAGTTCAGAATTTGATAATCCAAAAGATTTTGTTGTTAGGGGTCTTATGATGTATCCTCTTGTGATAAAAGAGAAAACTGTAGGAATATTATCTATATATAGAAGTGCTAAAAGTGGAGTCAATTTTACTAGAAAAGACAAAAAGGCACTCAAAGAGTTAGAACCAATTTTACTAAAAGCTATAAACAAAGAGAGTATAGAAGATAAAGATATTTTGGCACTCAAAGAGAAAAGTCCAGAGCCAAAAGTAGATAAAATTTTCAAAGAACCTCTAGCTAAAAAGTCAAAAAAAGTCAAAAATAGTGATATACAAGAGTTAGAGTATAAGCTAAAAGAGGAACAAAAAGAGAAAAAAGAGTTAGAAAAAATCCTAAAAGAGTATATGCTAAAAGAGATAGATGATAGTAAAAAGATAAAGAAGTTATCAAAAGATATGATTAAGCTAGAAAAAGAGCTTGATGAACTAAAGCAAAATAAGCAAATACAAGATAAAAATATCTCAATTATGCAAGATGAGGTATCTAGCAAAAGAGAATTAGAAGAGAAAAATAAAGAGCTAAAAGCAGATATAAAAGAGAGAAATAGTATCATCAAAAAATATGATAAGAATAAAATAAAAGCAGAGTTTAATCAAAATAAACTAGCTAGTAATTTTGATTATATTCAAGATAATATAGAGTTTTTGCTCAAAGAGGTAGCACCCAAGTTTGATGGAAAACAGAGTGCTTATTCTATGTTTGAGATGATGGTTTATGCTATATCTTCTCACAAAGGTATGGATATAATAGATGATTTTATATCTCAGTCCAAGGGCTTGGGTAGATTTCTAAATATATTTTATAATAGTGTTGATATCAAGGCAAACAGAGAGAAATATCAAGTAAAAAAAATATTTGATTATAATATAAAAGATAATATAATTTTTGATGAAAGTTTACCAATATCATTGATAATAGATACTCCAAAGATTAGTAGTATTTTATATCATATGAAAGAAAATTTGTCCCAAAATCGAGCAGATAAAAACCTAATAAACTTCGATATAAGCTATGATAAACAGCTTTTAAGTATTGGATTAAATGGTAGGATAAAAACTGATGATGGATTATTAAATAACCCAAACTGCTAGTTT
>DAOVZV010000085.1 GCA_030634925.1 Sulfurovum sp. | reverse complement strand
CACACAGGACGCAAAAGCTGTTTCTTCACCTCTGTACTAGATGATAAGATTACCATCACCAAAGAGCTAGACACTGACAGGATATACAGCGTAGTAGATACACTATACCACACAATACTAGAACGCAAAAACACATCAGCAGAGACCAAATCATGGACAAAAAAGCTATTAGACGACAAAGAACTAATGCTAAGCAAAATCCGTGAAGAAGCAGATGAAGTATGCGTAGCCATAGATAACGAAAGTGACGAACAAGTAATATACGAAAGTGCAGACTTACTATACCACACACTAGTAGGACTAGGATACAGAGACATATCACCAGATAGAGTCAAACAAGAACTAGGAAGAAGATTTGGAATGAGTGGGATTTTGGAGAAAGAGAGTAGAGGTGGGGAGGGTTAAGCTCTTTTTTCTTCTATCTCTTCTAGCCAACTATTAAAATGACTACACTTTTGCTTTATCACTTCAATATCTATATTTTTCAAGATAGAAAAACTACTACTTACTTTAGAACCACAATATACTCCATCTGTATATCTATCTAGTCTCTTTGAAGGTGCATTATGTGTTGAGCTATTAATCATCTCTATATTATCATAGTTTTTTATATCTTCTTGAATGGTATTAAATAACTTTTTTGTATTCATATCAAAAAAGCATTCTACAATAGCATTAGTATCACAAAATAGAAGTGTTTCAAATTCATGTAGTTGTATATAAGGTATAAAATTATCAAATCCTATATCATCTTTAAAAGCCTTTTCCAAAAAAGCTATCTGTTCATACCTACCTTGAATATTTTGAGACTCTTCTAGCTTTGGAAAATCCTTTGGTAGAGCATAAAAATCTATCATAGTTGAAAAGTAGTAATTCTTTTGAGAGTTAAACTCTTTTATTCGTTTATCTAAATGGTTTTTATAAGATAAATAGCTACTTCCTCCACCTTTACAAGATTTGCCAAAATTATCTTTGCCTGTAATAACGCGTTCTGCATATAAAAAAATATTTTTATTTGCAAAATATGGTGTGAGTATCTCTTTGATAAATTTCTCTTCTGATTGTCCTTCTACTATAATATAAATATTTATCATGGTCTTCCACCTAGGATATTACTATTCCACATATCAGATATTTGATACTTTTCTAGCCAAGAAGATAAGGTCTCTTCATCTAGTTTATGAAATGAGCTATGGTATCTACTATTTTCATCTTTTTCTCTATCTATTACAATGATATTTTTTGGTTCAAAATTATTGATAAGTCTCTCTGACTGCGTCGTGATAAAAATTTGTGAATTTCTTGAAGCAATATTTATCATCTCTGCGAGTAAATCTATGGCTACAGGATGAAGTCCTAATTCAGGTTCATCTATAATAATAATCTTAGGTAAACTCTTTTTGGGTTGAAGTAGTAGCGTAGCCAAACATATAAATCTAATAGTCCCATCAGAAAGACGAAAGCTACCTAGTTCTAAATCAGAATTAACCTCTTTGTATTTCAGTTGAATACTATTAGAATAAGGCTCTAATATAAAATTATCAAAAAATGGAGCAATCATCTGAATAAATGATAAAATTCTATCATAATACTTGGATTGTTCCTCTCTTAATCTATATAAAAATGGTGCTAAATTACCTCCATCACTCATCAATCCAGTATTGCTCTCTATAGGTCGAGCTTGATGAATATAAGCAGTTTGAGAAGTATCGTGGAAATGAAATACACGAATATAAGATAAGAAGTTTTTGATATACTTTACTGTTTGATTGGTATTATAAAGTTCTTTTAGTTTTGTCTCTTTATATCCTCCATCTGCAAGAGGAATTTCATAAGGTTGTGATATACCCTTTTTCTGATAACTAATAGTCTCTTCCATAAATAAAAAGTTATCTCCAACAGTATGAGAAACTCTAAATTTATAATCACTCTCACCTGTATTAGAAGAGAATTTTATATCAGCTTCAATATCTCTAGTCACTTTTTGACCATGATATAACATAGATGAGGCAAAGCCATTACGACTTACATAACTTGAGAAAGCATCCGTCATCATAAAGCCTATCATTTCAAAAAATGAAACAATATTACTTTTTCCACTACCATTAGCACCGATAAAAATATTGATATTTTCAAACTCTAACTCTTTTAACTCCTTGATGGTTTTAAAACCACTCAAAGAGATACTTTTAATTTTTGACATAACTTATTGTATCCTTTTAAATTCAATTTTTAACTCTTTTTACTTGATAACCTAATTTCACTTACAAGACAAATTCATATTCTTCTTAAACCTACTCATTAGTTTATCTATTGACTCTGTGAGGGTTTTGTGGTCTTTGCCAAAGAAACCTGATGAGTGTTTTATATCTATTTGTTCTTTAAATGTCATATTTTTATATTTGGCTACCATTGTCCATGTGTTGGTGCTGTTTATTGGTGCTATAAATAGTGTGAAAACTGATACTATTGCACTTGCTACTGATGTATCTTGATTGGTGATTGATATATGTAGATTGATAGGAGTTTTGATATTGCAGTGATTGAGAGAGTTTTTTATCTCTGTAAATACTTTTTGTGCCTCTTCTTTTTTACCGTTATTCTTCTCAAATAAAAAACTTATCTTTTTACTTTTTAGCTTTATCTTTTGCATATTTGGAGCGTATTTGGATAGTCTGTTTATCAACTTCTTTAGATTTTGATTATATTCTTTTGAGTTTATATATTTGATGACTTTGGGTTGTGATTTGTGTGCTGTTTTGAGTGTTTGTGATGAGACTAAAAGCTCTTTCCATTGAGATAATTGCCATAGGTTAGCTAGGGTTTGTTTATTATTATGACATACGATACAAGAGGCTTCGGCTACTTCTACTCTTTTTATCTCTATATGTTTTTCTTCTTTTTTGGCAAAGAAACTCATATCATCATATAGCTTTGATGGCTCATATAGTGATGAATTGAGATAATCATAGACATCCAAGTTTCTCTTGTGTATATCTCTTAGAGTTTTGTCTTTGTGATATGTATATTTATGCCACTGCTTTTTGGTATATATTTTGGATAGTGTTATCTTGCTAGAGTGACAATATTTACACTGGCTATCATATACACCAAATAGTATAGTTGTAGATAATAACAGTATAAATATACTTCTCATAGCATCTATCCTCTTCTCTTGCCAAACTTGCCTAATACCAAGCCTATAACAACACCTATCCCAATGATAGATAGCGACAACATAGGACGAACGCTAAACCACGCGATAGATATGACAATAGAACCTAGTATAAATGTCAATGCTCCTGCTACTACACCTGTCACTCCAGATACTATAGAACCCAAGAATGGTAATACATTTGCCAATGCTGATAGAGGTCCCATAATCATAGTAAATCCTATAAACATTACTATAAATCCTACTCCTCTAAGTATCCATGCAAGGGTTACATTGGCTGATTGTTCAGATTTGAATATAATATCTGCATCTACTTTACCCTCTCTTACAAAGAGAAATGATTTTCCATTTTTAGTATTATATTTAGTGATAGATTTCTGCTCTAATTTACCTGCAAAAGAGTATATTCCTGATGGAGTATATGAGTATGTAATCTTCATATCACCTATTCGTGGTTGCTTTGGATTGTATCCTAGATACAAGAAGCTTTTGTAGTTTTTGGCTACTCCTACTCGTCTCTTCATCTTGGATAGACCCTTGAACTCTTTGTCTGTAGTGATATGTCCTATTATATTTTTATCTATATTATAATCTCCCATCTTTGCATCTGTAGAGAATATCTCACTCTTGTATGTCATTAGAGGATTTTGATGATTTTGATAATGATGGAAAGATGATGAATTAATAGCAGTAGATGACCACTCCTTGACATAACTATATGTAGTGATAGTCTCTGTACCACCACCTATTTTTTCTTCTGTTTTGGTAGTTGTTTTCTCTTGCCATTGGTACATTTTGACATTTTTTCTCAAAATTAACCCATCAGAATATACTTTGAACTGTGGGTCTTTGAGTCTAGTTGTAGGTTTGACATTACCTTGTATAAGTACTGGTTTATCCTCATATTTGGCATTATATTTTGTATCTGCTAGAGTTGTAATATCTCTATACATCTCTCCTAAGGCATCTGCTTGTTCTACAGTCCTACCCTCATTCCACCATAACAATCCAATAGCCAATCCAATCATCAAAAAGCCTGTGACTATACCTTTGAATGAGTTACCTATGTTTGAACCATAACTAGTATTAGTTGTCTCTGTATATTGTTCCATTATTCTCTCCTTAAATTAAATAGTATCTCTATATTATAGTATAAAATAAATTATTTCTCTTCATCATCAAATTTCTTTGAGTATTTACTGATTGTTTTGGTAAGCATAATAGCACTTACAAACGCGAGTAACACCATAGATGTAGTATATAATACATTCATCAAATCTATCTTCATATTTACTCCTTTTTATTTAAAATGATAGCAAAAATATCTTTAATTCTCTTCACCTATTAACTTACAGATATATTTATATCGGTATGATAATACCCATAAATACACTCCAAAGGAAATCTATGAACTTCTATCTATTTTTCTCCCTATTTTTACTACTCTTTTTCTCTTTACATTTTCTATTTTATTCACGAGTCATCAAGAAGTTATTGGTATCTTCTAAAATCAAAAATATTATCACCACGGCTCTTGTCATCAACTATATCTTTACTATTCTTTATATCTTTGGACGATATACTGATATTATAAATTCATCTTTGTATTATCTATTTTCTCTCTCTATCGGAGTCGCTTTTGTGCTTTTGATGTATCTGATTATCCATGAAATACTCAATCTATTTCACAAAAGTATATCTACTGTAGATAAATCCAAAAGAGAGTTTATCAAAAAGAGTGGAGATGGAGCATTGGTGGCTATGGCATCATCATATTTGGCACTAGGAGCGTATGAGGGGAGCAAAGAACCTGTGGTCAATATAGTTGAGTTAGCTCAGTTTGATTTCTCCATAGTTCAGATTAGCGATTTGCATATAGGAGGACTCATAGATAGAGAATTTGTAAGAGAGTCTGTTAAAAAGATAAATGCACTAAATCCTGATATAGTATGTATTACAGGAGACATCATAGACACAGCAGTAGAGTCTATCAGGGACACGATACTAGAACTCACAAATATCAAGGCAAAATATGGCATATATTTTGTACTAGGCAACCACGAGTATTTCCACAATCCTGATGAAGTAATAGCGTTTCTCAAAAAGACCAATATCATCCTACTCCTAAATGAAAGTATCCAAATAGATGAACTCAAAGTAAATATAGTAGGCACAACAGACCTTATAGGCTACCGTATGGAGATACTAAAACCTGATATTCACAAAGCATTTAGAAGCATCAATCCCAACTACAAAAGCATACTCCTAGCCCATCAACCCAAATTTGTAGAAGAGTTAGGCAACTACAAACCAACACTTATGCTAAGTGGTCACACCCACGGAGGACAAATATGGCCATTTGAATATCTCACGATACTTCAACAACCATTTGTAAAAGGACTACACAAACTCCCACATGAAGGGCATATATATATCAATTCAGGCATAGGATTTTGGGGTCCACCAATGAGATTGGGTTCACAAGCAGAGATAGCTTATATAATATGATGAAAATTTTGATATAATTTCGTAATTAATTAAAAAGAGTAAAAAATGAACTTATACAAAGAAATATACATCCCAAAACCTAGCCCTCATGACCCTGATAATAATGGTCATTTTGCTCCTACTTCCAATGCTCCTACTGGGTTTGGTGGTAGGTTTGTGCCAGAGACTCTTATGCCTGCGTTGGAGCAGTTGAGACTTGATTATGAGGCTGTGCGTTTTGATGAGGATTTTTGGAAAGAAGTGGATTATTATTACAAGAACTATGTGGGTCGTCCATCTGCTTTGT
>DAOVZV010000364.1 GCA_030634925.1 Sulfurovum sp. | reverse complement strand
TCCGAACCTGGAAGTCAAGCCTCCCATCGCCGATAATACTGTAGGCTACGCTTATGGAAATGTAGGTCGCTGCCACTTTGAGTTTTAACTATTACTTCTTTTTAATTTAATCATAAACTTATTTTTTATTATTTATTTCAACAAAATCTATATTTAGGTATTTTCCATGTTAAACTTATTAACAATTATATCATTATGATAACTCCATCAATATACAAAATCAAACATTTAAGGTTAGGTACACTATATATTATGCCAAAACCATCAGGAGAGTGGCTATATGAAGATATAAATTATTTTTCATCAATTAAAATAACAAAAATAGTCTCTCTATTACAAGAGTATGAGGCATTTAGTTTGGGATTAAGTGAAGAAGGATTAATCTGTAATCAAAATAGTATTGAGTTTGTACAATTTCAGATTAAAGATAGAGGAGTCCCAGATATAGAAAATTTTAGAGTATTGGTAACTCAATTATCTCTTGATTTGAAAAATGGAAAAAATATAGCTATTCATTGTCGTGCAGGAGTTGGTAGGGCAGGGCTTTTATCTCTTGTATATTGAAGTATTGTGGCATAGATACAAAGATAGCTATTGAAGAGGTATCTAGTGCAAGGAGAGTTAATATCCCTGATACACAAGAGCAGTATCAGTATATATGTGATTTTTAATCTACTTGGGTCGGAGTCATTGATTTTTCCCACTCCAAAGGAGTGAGTTTGGGATTATTTATCACCAACAAATATACACATATCTATAAGTCTTGCACTATATCCCCACTCATTGTCATACCATCCTATGACTTTGACCATATTTCCATCTACTACACTTGTCAAGTCTGGTACATAGGTTGTGCTGTATGTTGAACCTATGAAATCTGTGGATACTCTTTTGTCATAATCTACTTCTATAAGTCCTTTGAAGCTACCATTTGATGCTTCTTCAAAAGCTTTGTTTATCTGTTCTACTGTGACATCTTGTTTTAGATTTACAGTTAAATCTACTACAGATACATCAGGAGTAGGTACTCTCATGGCATATCCATTTAGTTTGCCTTTGAGTTGTGGCATTACAAGAGCCATAGCTTTTGCAGCTCCTGTGGTTGTTGGGATTAGGTTTAGGGCAGCTGCTCTTGCTCTTCTTTTGTCTGATTTGTGTTTTACATCTAGTACATTTTGGTCATTTGTATATGAATGGATAGTTGTCATTAGTCCATTTTCTATACCAAATGTATCATCTAGGACTTTACATATTGGAGCTAGACCATTGGTTGTACAACTGGCATTGGATATGATAGCTTCACCTTTGTATTTGTCTGTGTTTATATTGAGTACAAATGTTGGTGTATCATCTTTGGCAGGTGCTGACATTACTACTTTTTTGACACCATTTTTGATATATGCTTGTGCTTTTGGAGTAGTGAGAAATACGCCTGTACATTCTATAACTATCTCAGCACCAGCTGAACCAAAATCTAGTTCTTCTATATCTCTTGTGCTAAACATCTTGATATTTTTGCCATCTAGTGCTATTGTATCGTCATTGATTACTTTTGCATCCAT
>DAOVZV010000151.1 GCA_030634925.1 Sulfurovum sp. | reverse complement strand
TTTAGTGGTGCGTGAGCGAAATTCCCCATTGCTCCAGAGATTTGACCTACGGCGATGACTTTTCTTGTCTGCTTTAAGTTTTTGAGGTGTCTTGCCATCTCATCATACCACACAGCAAGTGTCAGACCAAAAGTGATAGGCTCTCCGTGGATACCGTGGCTTCTTCCGACCATTAGTGTCATTTTATGCTCTTTGGCTCTTTTCTTGATAGACTTCATCAGCATTTTGACATCTTTGATGACAATATCAAGAGAATCTCTCATTTGAAGTGCCACACCAGTATCCACAGCATCTGAACTCGTCATTCCATAGTGAAACCATCTTGATTCTTTTCCAAGTGATTCTGATACAGAAGTATTAAAAGCAATTAAATCATGTCTCGTAATCGCTTCAATCTCTTCAATTCTCTCTACAGAAAATGTAGCATTTTTGACGATTTTATCGGCATCTTTTTGAGGAATTTTACCAAGCTTTGCCCATGCTTTTACAGCTGCTTTTTCTACTTTGAGCCATGCGTCATATCTTGCGTGTTGTGTCCAGTGTTTGCTCATCTCTTCTCTTGCGTATCTTTCTACCATAATGTACCTCTATTGTAAATTTTAGTATTATTCTATCCAAATAGCAGTTATACAAAGGTAAGATTATGCCATTCGTCAAAGAGAGATTTATAGTACCACAGAAGATACAAGCGTTTTTATTTGTTATGCGTACTCTCAATTGTACGCAGGGTCAATCACAAAGAGTATTGGCAAAGGGTCGGTTGCTAGTAGATGGAGTTTCTATGTCCAATAGAGGAGAGGATATTGAGGGAGAGGTGGAGATAGTCTATTTCAAGCCAAAGTCAAAAGGATTGACTCCTCTATTTCAGACTCCTGATTTTATGGTATTTGAGAAACCATCAGGTGTTTTGGTTCATCCTAATACGATGGCTACTCCATACTCGATGCTAGATGAAATCCGTACTCTATCAGGAGACAATGCTAATGCTTGTCATCGTATTGATATGGAAACATCAGGTTTACTTATATCATCAAAACACAAAAAAGCAGAAACTACGATAAAAACTCTTTTTGCAGATAGAAATATCAAGAAATCATATCTAGCATGGG
Source organism: Sulfurovum sp. (assembly GCA_030634925.1). GTDB lineage: Bacteria > Campylobacterota > Campylobacteria > Campylobacterales > Sulfurovaceae > Sulfurovum. Next base: position 3,226 of record DAOVZV010000151.1, on the reverse strand, counting down.
TAGATGGAAAGCTTACAGAAGCATTCTCTAGTCACGAGCCAATCAAGACAAGTAATGACTATACGACCAGTAAACACAAGGTATATATAGACCCTAAAGGTAAACTTTCTAAAACGGACTTTTTACCCCTAAAATATGATAAAAAATTAGATGCAACATTGGTCTCTTGTCACCCCCACACGGGGCGTACTCACCAAATCAGGATACACCTGTTTCACGTGAAACACCCTATCTTGGGAGACCCTATTTATGGTACTACTTTTGCAACTTCTGATGCCTACTTAGATGGTCATATTACAGAGAGTGAGAGGATGATAAATACAGGTGCATCAAGGCTAATGCTACATGCTCAATCTTTGGAGTTTGATTATGGTTCAGGATTTTATATAGAGAGTAAATCTGATTTTGATAGTATGAGTGATTTGATTTGTCCCAAAGAGGATAGGTGTTTTAATACTTTAGAGGAGTAAGTAGGCTTGTTGCCTACTTCTCATCATCGCTTCTTGATTCATATATGAACCATATCAATCCAGTTCCTGCTACTAACACTACAAATCCTAGCATAAATAATTCTAATACTGGCATATTACTTTTCTCCTTTTTTTTCTTGTTCTCTAAGCTGTCCACATGCTGCTGATATATCTAGCCCTTTGGATTCACGGATTGTACAATGTAATCCTCTCTTTGTCAAATACTCTTGAAATGACTTCATATCTTTTTCTGCTGGTCTCTTAAATTCTGTACCACCATAAGGGTTGAAATATATTAAGTTTACTTTGGCTTTGATACCATCGAGTAGGCTTAGTAGCTTTTTGGCTGATGCCATATCATCATTGACATCCTTTATCACAAGATACTCAAACATCACCCTCTTTCTATCATTGATAGGGAACTCTTTTACGGCTTTGATGATTGATGCGATATTATAGGCTTTGTTGATTGGCATTAGCTGTTGTCGCAGTTGGTCATCTACGGCGTGAAGAGATATGGCTAGATTGATGCCTAGTTCCATTTTGCCTAGCTTTTCTATCTTGGTACTTAGTCCTGAAGTAGATATAGTTTGTCGGTGTGTAGCGATAGCCATCCCCTCAGGGTCTGCAAATATCTTGACTGATTTGACTACATTAGCTAGATTGTCAAGTGGCTCACCCATTCCCATATATACTAGGTTTACTCTGCGATTTGCATCTATATTGTTGTCTCTTTTTATCATTCTTAGCTGTTCTACTATCTCTCCTGCTGTGAGGTTTCTCATAAATCCACTCTTTGCTGTTAGACAAAAAGCACATCCTACTTTGCACCCTACTTGCGATGAGATACAGACCGTATAACGCTCTTGATGCTTGATAGTTCCATCATCATGAAACTCCTTGTCTCTCATCAATAGTAGTACAGTCTCTACAGTCAGACCATCTTCAAGCTCGAATAGATACTTACGACTTCCATCTTTGGAATCTTGTACTAGTAGTGTCTTTAGAGGATTTAAAGTATATTTATCATTTAGCTCTTGCCTCATATCTTTGGGTAGATTTTTCATATCATCAAAAGATGAAGCGTACTTATGATAAATCCAATTGTATAGCTGTTTGGCTCGAAAAGATGGCTTGATTAATTCGCTTAGTTCCTCTTTGGTGAGGTCTTGTATAATTTGTTTCATAATGGTCTCCGTGAAGTGTATTTGGATTGTAGATGACAAGGATAGTAGCCTATCCTTGGAGGTAATTTGATTATTTAGCTTTAAACGATTGCATATTTTTTAGTCTCATAATAGCTGTATTGATACCACCTGCATACTTGACTTCGGTATGCGCAACCATCACACCATTGACCATTTTGTAGTCCTGATATAGAGTCAGAAATTCCATCTCTTGCTCTCCTAGATGAAGCCTACCGACTACCTTTTCTATCATAAAAGTCTCACTAGATACAAAATACTCTGATACCACTTCATCTACTTTGAGAGACAACATAAACTGTTTATCCACAGTAGAGAGAGTTATATCTTTTGAGTATTGGCTTATTATTAGAGGGCTATATACTCTTAGAAGTTGAAGTTTCATAGCATCTAGCATAGGACCACTTACATTGATAGTCTTATCTCCAAACTTCTTGATACCTACACCTTTGTCTAGTATTCTCTCTTCTGTCTTGTGTGGATATACGAGCTTTGTAGTCAAGGCATTTGGCATAATCACAGTACGATTATCTGTACCATTCTTATCTGATACTTTGGTCTCTATATGCCATACTTGCTTATAGATATTTAGATGCACGAGACTACTCTCCCCTCCATAAGCCTTTATCATATTTGCCATTAGAGTATCTTTGGTCATAGCCTCAGCATTTGCACTAATACCCAAAACAATCATTGATATAAATATTCCTACTATTCTACTCATTATAATCTCCACTTATTTATTTGAGATTATTATATCATAGCTATTAAAAAATGACGCACAAAATCATATATACTCTTCTCTTTTTCCAAAAATTGTCTGCTTTTATACTCTACAGGATGGTCTTTATTTAGCCATCTAACCATACTATCATCTATAAAATAAAATCGCTCTTTAGTAACTTGTGTCTTTTTCTCATCATACTGAGCTAGATAAGCAGGAGCATTATAGTTATAATTGACCTCATAGATAAAGAAAAGTTTATTATTTTCAAAATAATACTCCTCTGCAGACTTACCCATCTCTCCAAAATGTGAGAGTTTAATCATCTTCACTAAATTATCACTATCTTTATATACAATAGCCTCTCCACCCTCAGCAGAGAAACCTTCTAAATTTTTGACAGTTATATGATAATCAGGTAAATCATTTCTGATACTAGCATACTCTTTTCTTATATCTTTCATAGAAGCAATATCAGCAAATACAAAAAAGCTTGTGAGAAGTATAGATAATAGCAGTTTCATAGTAATTCCTTTAATTTTGATATGATAGCAAAATAATTAAGAATTATGATTATAAAGTATTTAAAGGGAGTTTAAAAGTAGGTAACCATTCAGCATCGCTTCAAAAAAACTCTAGTTAACCCAAACTGCTAGTTTAAGAAGATAATAGTAAAGTTCCATAAAAAGCTGTGATAGGCAAGATTATGGAACATAGAATGGTAACAATATACTGCTTAATAGAAGAGTTTCTCAAAGGTATTATGTGTAAAAAAGAGAAGAAATTAGCAGAGATAAGCGATGCAGAGGTGCTATTTATGGGATATT
>DAOVZV010000265.1 GCA_030634925.1 Sulfurovum sp. | reverse complement strand
ATATCATGGGCGTAGATAGACTATTAGGTGATGTATTGATAGTTACATCAGTTCATTGGTACGGTGCATCTTTTGCTATTTTATTTTTGATGATAGAGAGATTTTACTCCCCATCACCCAAATAATCCAACTCCAATGCCTCAATATGCACAATAGCAGATGACCCTGCGATACCCTGCAACGCTCCATACATCTCGGTTGTATTTTGTAATACTCCATCAATAGTCTTCTCGCGTCTCTTCCACGATGCCATAAGTGACCGTTTCTCTTTGTCTAGCTCATCTTTCATACGCATAAAGCCCTCTACGATAGCATTCATCTGCATACTAAACTCATTGCCAGTCATATAGTTATAAAGTAGGCTCATCTTATCAGATTTGTTCTCCTCTTTTGAGAGACTATTTTGCAGACGAATAAGACTCTCACGCAAAAGTGAAGATGAACCCTTGAACTCATCTAGGCTACAGACCCAAATACCATCTACAAACCCCATACGAGTCATCTCTTTGGGATAAACAGCCGTTACCAAAACACCAATATCAGCGTGGACATCTAGCATATCTTTTTTGAGTTTAGGTATCCAATCACTACTCCAGTTTTTGGTATTTTTACTCTCATAACAAATCACACCACAGTTTTGTACCTCACGAGTATTGACCACCTGCACACAATCAGCACCAAATGCACCCTTTTTGACCTCTTCTATATTATCAAAAGGAAATTGAGCAGACAACCACTCTTCTATCACAAGCTCCAAAGCCTCACCTTGGATTTGCATAGAGCCTTGTTCTACCTTGCGTTGTGCATTATCAAGCTCTCGTTTTACCTGTTCGAGCTGTTCATCTTTGGCTTTGAGTCTTAGCTCATTATCCTCTTGCATCTGCTTGGTCAAAAGTGCTTTATTCTCTTCTGCCAAATTTGCCAATCTACTCTTCTCTTTGCGAAGCTCCTCATTCAACATCTTTTGAGCTTCAGCTCTAGTCCTAGAAGCCATCTCATCTTTTTCTCTTTTGAGAGTCTCTATCTCAATCTTGGCAAGATTAAAGGCTTTGACCTGTTCAGACTTCTCCACAATTTGCCGTTGAAGCTCAGCCATTGAAGCCTGATTTTCAGCATCAAGCTCTTGTCTCATCTGGACTTGAAGCTTGGCTCTCTCTTCTAATATTTTAGACCTAGTAGCTTGAGCCACACTCTCTTCAAATGCCTCTTCTTTAATCTTAAGTGCTTGTTGATGTTTTTTATAGTTTTTCCGTTGAGCCTCTAGCTCATCATCAAACTTCTTTTGAGCCATAAGCGTATCTTGTTTTAGTTTATGCTCAAACTGATGTGAAAGACTCTCATTTATATCTATTTCGCTATTACAATGGGGGCAGTTTATTTTTGTGGACATTTGTTTTCCTTTTATTTCTAATCTAACAATGCTATACTATTACCAATACTCTCATCTATAAACTCAAAAAGCTCATTTTTATCATTGATAGCCTTTAGATATTCATCTCTATGTTCATTTTTTATAAGAGGTGGAATGATATTGTTTTGTATAGCTTGAAAAGCCATGATGAGTCTTCCTACTCTACCGTTGCCATCGGCAAAGGGGTGAATTGTCTCAAACAAAATATGAAACTCTGCTATATCTTCTAGGCTCATCTGATTACTATCAAATCTATAAAATAAATTTTCAATATCATTTGAGATTTTATGAGGTGCTGATAGTTTTATATCTACACCTTTGATATATCGTTCATCTAGTCTATAAGCTCCGATAGGTTTGGAGACAAATTGAGGTAATACTTGCAAAGCATCTTCAAACATTATCGCATGAATATCTTTGATAAAACTACTATTGATAACAGTGTGAGGGTTACTAGCTTCACGCACTATCACATCATAAGCCTTCGCAAAACCCAAAATCACAAGCTGTTCACCTAGTGGCTTGTGTCCTGCTGTCGTACCATATTCTAGGAGTTCTTTAGTCTCTCCAAAAGAAAGAGTCGTCCCCTCCATTGCATTAGAGTGATGTGTAATAGAGATACGAAGTTGTCTAAAAAGTTCTTCTCTTTGTTTTAGGGTTAAGGTGTTTAGCTTTTGCATTTTATTTTTGTGGACATAGTTCTTCCTTTAGTTATTAGCTAAGATACTTTAATATATCTATAACCTTGTTTTTTGACATATTCATTAAGATATTTTCCTTTAGAAGTAGCATTTAATAGTCCATCAAATAAACTTTCATCGACATTATAATAATGATAAATACTTCCATCTTTAAATTTAACAATTAAGATATTTTCCTCAAATCCAATAGCTTGAATATTACTAGAATTTACATTTGTCATATTTTTCCTTTTAATTTTATTGATATATTTCTCTTATTTTATCTTCAAATGATGAAGTAATTTGAAAAGTTTCTTCTGAAATTTTTTCTAAAGCAATATAAGGTTTACTTCTGCCATTACCTCCTAGTTGTAACTCTTCTTCAATATCATTTACTAAAACGATACTT
>DAOVZV010000156.1 GCA_030634925.1 Sulfurovum sp. | reverse complement strand
TTCTATGATTATAGGCTGATAGTACCCTCCACTCTTTAGCTTTTTGATGATAGTCTCTGCTAGATGTCCATATCCATTGATGATTATGATATTATTCATCTTGTTTATATTGTTGATACTATCTTGATTACGAAGCTGGTTAAATCGCTGAGAAAATGCCGATACCATTACAGATGTAACAAAAGAAATCATCGTAATACCCATAATGATACCCAACATAGATACTACCTTGCCTACTTGTGTCACAGGTGATATATCTCCATATCCTACAGTAGATATAGTGACTAATGCCCAGTATATTGCATCTAAGTATGAGTTGATATTTTCATTAATACCAAATTCCAATAGATAAAATATAGAACCAAATATAAATGTAACACCAAAGAGTGTATATCCCAAAAATATAAACTCAAATCGTTTTTTGATGAGAGTATCAATAAGAGTTGAAGCACCTTGCATATAGTGATATAATTTGAATAATCTAATAATACGAAATTGAGGAAATATAGCTATAAAATCTATCATAGCAGGGAGAGAGACCATATATCTTAGTTTGGCTTTTATCTGTTGAGGTATAGTAGAACTATATCCATCTTCATATATCCACAATCTCAATATATACTCTATAGCAAAAATATAAGTAATCACATAAAAATCAAAATCAAATAGCCAATTTGGTATTTGTCCAGATTTATCTATAATAAGCAAAGATGTAGATAGAACAATAAGTCCTATCATAAACGCATCAAAATATCGTTTATAAGGACTATTGGTATCTTCCAACAAAGCTCGGAAGAATGATTTTATCATAATAGACTAAGAGAGTCTTTGCTTTATAAGCTCATTGACCTTGGCAGGATTTGCCGTACCTTTACTAGCTTTCATAGTCTGACCTACAAAGAAACCAAAGAGTTTATCTTTACCACCTTTGTACTGTTCTACTTTGTCACTATTGTTGGTAAGTATCTCATCAATAATAGCCAAAATAGCTCCATCATCACTCACTTGGGCTAGACCTAGTTCATCTATAAGTGCATCTATATCACGATTATCATTTTCCATCATATAGTCTAATATCTCTTTTGCACCTTTTCCAGAAATAGTACTATCTGATATTTTGGATACTAATGTTCCTAGAGTTGGAGCATCTACAGGAGAGTTTTCTATAGATATAGATAATTTTTTGAGTCTTCCTAGTAGTTCTGAAGTGAGCCAAGTCACAGCAGTTTTGGCTACTGCTTTATGTTCTAACATCTCTTCAAAATAGTATGCCATCTCTTTATTTGAAGTAATTACAAATGCATCTGACTTTTTGATACCTAGTTCATCTACATATCTTTTGACTTTTGCATCAGGAAGTTCTGGCATCATCTTGGCTTCTGCTATCATATCATCAGTCACTATCAAAGGACGCAAATCAGGGTCTGGAAAATATCTATAATCTGCTGCCTCTTCCTTGCCTCTCATAGACTTTGTCACACCATCTGCTACACTCCATAGTCTAGTCTCTTGATTGACTTCTCTATCATATACACCATCTTCATACGCTTCTGTCTGTCTCTGTACTTCATAGGCTATTGCATCAGCTACAAATCTAAATGAGTTGATATTTTTTATCTCTACTCTAGTACCAAACTCCTCTTGACCTTTGGGACGGATGGATACATTGACATCACAACGAAATGAACCCTCTTGCATATTGGCATCAGATATATCCAAATATCGCACAGTAGCATGAAGCTTTTTGAGATATGCAACTGCCTCAGCAGAGTTTCTCATATCAGGGTCTGATACAATCTCTAGTAGTGGAGTACCTGCACGGTTCAAATCCACTTTTGAGCGATTTCCCTCGTGCATATTTTTACCTGCATCTGCTTCTAAGTGAGCTTGTGTCATAGCTATTCTCTTGGTAGTTCCATCTTCTAAATCTATAAATACCTCTCCCTTTTGTACGATAGCTTTGGTAAGTTGTGTGATTTGATATGCTGATGGACTATCAGGATAAAAGTATGATTTTCTATCGAAATATGATGTATGATTTACATTTGCATTGATAGCATATCCCAATCTCATAGCCTTGATGGCTGCTTCTTTGTTTACGACAGGCAATGCTCCAGGGAGTGCTAGACAAGTGGGACAAGTATTGATATTTTGATGCTGTGCAAAAGATGTTGGACAAGAGCAGAATAGTTTTGTTTTTGTATTTAGTTGAACATGTACTTCAAGACCTATAACGGTTTCAAACATAGTTAGTTTCCTTGCAAAATGTTATTTAGGAGAGTTTATCTTATTATCTAATAGTTGTTCTAGTAGTTTTGTTTGCTTTTTGAGTTCGGAGAGTTTCTCTTTGTTTATGATGATATGTTCGATAATAATCACACCTATCATACCAGGTAATATACCAACTAATACAGAGATGATAATAGAAAAAATATCACTATCATTAAAAGAGTAAACAGCACCAAAAGCACCGATGAAGACAAAGCCCCATACGATACCCAAAAGGAAATTGATTACAAAAGTGAAGTATCTATCTTGTAATCTCATATCAATCCTTGATTAATGGTCATCATCCATTGCTACTGCACCTGCTAGATATACATATATAAGTATCATAAATACAAATGTCTGTAACACAGCAGAGAAAGTAAGCAATAGATAAGCAGGTAGTGGAGCTATAAAAGGTACAAGCATAAGTAGTACCCATAGGAACAAATCATCACCTTTGATATTACCAAAAAGTCTAAATGACAAAGATATAATCCTAGATATATGAGATACTATCTCAATAGGAAACATCAATGGAGCAAGTATCTTAACTGGTCCTGCAAAGTGAGCAAAGTATTTGAAAAAACCATTTACTCTGATACCCTCATAGTTGTAGTAGAAAAATACCAAAAGAGCCAAAGGTAGCGTAATATTGATATTAGAAGTAGGAGACTCAAATCCAGGAATAATACCGATAACATTTGATATAAAAACAAATATACCTACAGCAGCTACAAGTGGCAAATATTTACGAGCCAATTTTTCACCTATAACATCTTTACCCATAGCAATAGCACCACTAAGGTAAGCTTCCATCACATTTTGAGTACCAGTGGGTACTGCTCTAAGACTACTCATAGCCATCTTTGCTATAACAAGTATAATAATAGCAACTAGCACTAAGTGTGCAACGAAAAACAATTGTGGGTTATCGTGATGATTGAAAATCACACCCAAATAAGTAAATACACCTTCCATACAGAACATCCTCTTATAAATTAAATATTGTGGGATTATACCCTTTTGCACCTTAATATTTATGCAAGTTTCTCTTGTCCTAGTCTATAAAGTGCAAAATCATACTTAATAGGGTCATCTTCATCAAAGCCTTTTAAAGTCTCTGTGAGTTCTATACTAGCCCTCATATCATAGCTTTTGCGTTTGAGTAGTCCTAGCCTCTGTGATACTTGAAATGTATGAGTATCAAGAGGCATAAGCAACTCTTTTTTGTCTATCTTGTTCCACAATCCCATATCAATCTCATCTTTACGAACCATCCATCGTAGATACATTAGATAGCGTTTATATGTACCTGCACTATTTATCTTTTTGGGTATTTTGCCTACTAAAAAATTATATCCGTGCGTATCAAGAGGATATATATTTCGAATAGTCTCTATAAACAGCCAAAGACCATCCAATATATCACCCTCTTTTTTGTATCCATTATAAAATATATTTTCTATACTATCTATATCTCGCAATCGTTTCAAAGCAATAAACAACCCTGCGACATCTTCACTCTTTTGAAACCTATAATAAGAAGACGACAACTCTAATTTTATCTTCTCATCACTAGACTCCAACAATGAAAAGTCCAAACCATTCAAAAACTTGACAATAAGCCTAGCATTACCATAAGCAAACAAAGCACAAATCAAAGATATAGTCTCATTTTGATACTTAGACGCTACAATCAAAGGGTCTGGTCTATCGTATGACAACTCCAAAATACTATTTCTAGCCTCTACCTCTTTGTCTAATCTATCTTTTATGTTTTGCATTTTTTTCCTTTTAATTTGATTATTAGACTTCTTTCAAAACTAAAAATATATTTATTGGAAGTATGGCTTCAGCCATGCTCAGTAATACAGTCCCCTAGAGCATTTAGGCGAAGCTAAAGCTTCACTTCCTAGTATTGGAAGGCTGTGA
>DAOVZV010000179.1 GCA_030634925.1 Sulfurovum sp. | reverse complement strand
GTTTACTTCTATTATGAAAGATAATTATGATAAGTTTTATAATAGACATCTGCACTCTTTTGTGGGGTATTGTATTGGACAGAGTAAACTCTATAATGTTAGAGGTGAACGCTTTTCTGAGTTGCATGAGTTTGTGGAGTATTTTGCACATATTGATAAAGAGAAGTATCACTTGAAGCTAGAAGAGGTGTTTGAGGAGATTGAGAATATCTTTGAGTCTAAGACATTTAAATATGTGAAGTTTATTTTGGCTTCTGTATCTCGTGGCAATCATGCGTATAAAGAGGGAATATATGTAGAGGTCTTGGGTAAACGCTTTTCAGGAAGTGTGAGTGTAGAGTATTTTGCTGAAAAGATTTTGGCGATGGAAGCACAGTTTGGTAATCGTGCTAGGGCTTCTAGCAAGGGTATAGATTGGAAAGCTTTGTCTCATGCCGTTCGTGTGATTGATGAGGTCGAAGAGTTGTTAGATGAAGGGTTTATTTCGTTTCCGTTATTAAATAGAGAATATATTAAATCAGTCAAAGAGGGAAAAGAGAAGATAGAAGATGTGATGAACTATATTGATATGAAGCTTGATATTGTACAGCAAAAGTTAGAAGAGAGTAATCTACCTGAGAGGTCTGATGAGAAATTTATCCAAGAGTTGATTTTGGAATTGGTGTCTTAATAACCTCAGCTCGGTAAGATAATGGCAAGTAATATCGAATACAATTATTCAAAAAATTTTACATAAAATAGATTTATAGAATTAATTCCTACAATATTTTTGCTATTGGTAGTATTTTAAAATGCTAAATCAAACATAAATCCCACGACCACACATCAATGTAAACTCACAATACTTACATTTACTCAGCTCTTCACACTTTTGGGCTATGAAGCTTTTGGTCTGTTTTAGTTCTACTATGTGTTTGAATAGTAGGTTGTTTTTCTCATCTAGGGCTGTTATCTCTTCTATCGAGCCTTTTTCAAATATCTTTAGGAATGCTAGTGAGATATTTGAGTATCTGTCTTTTAGGATTTGGTGGTAGATGCTCATTTGTAGGTCTGTGAGTGTCTCTATATTTTTGCTTTTGTTTGCCTCTTTGGTTGAGCCACTTTTATAATCTAGGACTAGCGTATTTGTGCTGTCTTGGTCTATACGGTCTATTCTTCCTTTGAATTTCAGACCTCCTATTTCGCCTTGAAATTCGGTTTCTCTCTCTACTACTCTCCAGCCTGATGTGAAATGTTCTATCTGTGAAGAGATATATCCTTTTAGCTTTTCTTTCCATAATAGCTTTTGGTATGATAGCTTGGCTGTGTCAAATGGTAATAACTCATCCAATAATACATCTATCCTCTTTTGCATCTGCTCTTTGGTGTCGTAGCTGTCTTTTTCTCGGTGTAGATAGTCCAATAATTTGTGTAGAAATGCTCCCTCATTTAGCTCATCATCTTGCTTTTGTGGCTGTATAGTTTGGATATATCTATAATAATATTTGCGTTTACAGTCGAGATATATCTTTAGTCTTGACGCTGACCATACTATATCGTGGGCATCAAAATCTGTGATAGTTGGGTTCTGTTGTGATATAATTTGTGATGGTTGAGAATACAATAAATTTGCTTGTGCTTTTATAGGTAATGCACTATCCAATCCTAATTCATAGAGGAATTTTGATGGTAGTTTATTGTCACTTGTACTATATATGATAGATACGCTTTTTGCCTCTTCTAATAGTCTCTTGTAATACTGTTTTTGTAGGGCTTCTCTATCGTGTTTGGTAGGCAGATTGGCGAAAGTCCGTACGGATGAATTGAGAAATTGGTCTTTGCTTAGGCTTGATGGGACTATTCCCTCATTGAAATCGACTATCACAACTCCATCAAAACTCACTCCCCTAGTCTCTAATACTCCCATAACAGTTACCATTCCACCTCTTATATCATCTATGGTTATCTCGCCGATGGCTTTTAGCCATAGAAATAACCACTCTTTTGGTGTAAGTTTGGACTTTTCAAATATCTTGCTAAAGTATAGATACTTTTCATAAGCTTGTTCATTGTATTTGTACTTTTTCTCTCCTATACTAGGTGCTTCTAGTAGATTTAGCTTATCTATAATCACAAAAAACTCATCTACCATACATTTTTTGGAATGTAGTATCTCATCTAGTTCTTCTAGTTTGAAGCCATATATCTCTAGTAGTTGCCTCTCCTCTTTGTCTAGTCCTTGCCAGTATCTATATAATGCTTCAAGTGATTTGTATGTTCGACCTTTGTTGTAGTCATAACCCATAGCAAAGTTTAGATTGTGTTTGGTATCAAACAGCATCAAATGCTCTTTGAATGTCTCATCAGGAAGTATCAACGCTATATTATCAGCACTCAATCCATCTCTTATCATCTGTTCTATGCGTACAAATGCCAATGCTATCTGCTCTTGACGCTCTTCGACTGAAAATATATCTGCTATTATCTCTGCACTATTTCCCTCTGTAGTAAGTAGCTTTTTGTGTGTCATATCAAAAGATAGATGAGCATTATTGACCAATTCCATTCCAATATCTGCAAAACGCTCTTGCATTTTGATATTGAACTTGCTTGTAGTATAGTGGATGATAAGATTTGTCTTTTGTGATATTTTGTCTATTAGTTCTAGTTCAAAGCGACTCAAATATCCCTCTAAATGTATCTCTATATTGCTATAACTACTCAAAAAGCCATCATTTAGACTATAAGAAGATGAGATAAAAGCCTTGTCTGTAAATCCATCTTTGTCCAAGAGAAGTTTATAATTTTCTAGCAACTGCTCCAAAATACTCAAATGCGTCTCGAACTCTGCATAAGCATCAGCCTCTGCCAAAGTCTCAAAAGCTACCTGTTCACCTGCTAACTCTTCAAAAAATTTAAACAAAGCATCACTCTTCGTAAAAAATCTAACAAGGCTCAAATCTAATTTAAGATTTTCAAATGCCTCAAATTTAGCAGACTCTTTTAGTAACAAAATCCGTTGAAGTGGGTCTATCTGTACTCTATTTGGGATAAGCATAGCACGATGTTCAAACTCATCCATACGCATAAAAGCAGGTACAAAACCATCTTGTTCTCTATGTTGGGATATAACCATCCTCAAAGCTCTGGAAGTGGGATAAATATGGAGTTTTTTCATATTGTAAGTATAGCAAAATAAATCAAAGCTTTAGATATAATTCTATGCCAAAACAAGGTTAGTATTTTCTGATTTTTCACAATTAAAAGTAATTCTTTTACAGTTTCTTTTGTCTTTAATAATTGTCTCATATTCTCTATGTTTACCAATCCAAACAAAAATAGCCTTTTTGGGTTTACATAGGATTAATACAAGTATTCTTATCTGTGTATTTGGTATAGATAGTGAAATTATATTATAATTTTTATCACACTGTATTTTGTGAGGTCTGATTTTGTGATTTAATGGCTCTTTCTTATATATACATCTTAGATGACGATATTGAGCATAAGAGATAATCTTTTTATCTATTAAGTTATCAAGCTTCTTGAAGAAGATTGTAGTTGCTTTCACTTCCACTATAAGACTCTCCCACTTTTAAAGATACATCAAATGAAGTATTGACCAATTGACTGTATAGATTTTCAAAAGCGTTATGTAATTTATCACTAATAAATAGTGGTAATTTTTTATACTCTTGTACATCTAAAATATTTTCAATATT
>DAOVZV010000019.1 GCA_030634925.1 Sulfurovum sp. | reverse complement strand
GTAATACTGTAAATAAATCTGTTAAAATTGGTGATAATTTACAATCTCCAAATCATATAGGTATTTCAAGTTTTGTTTATAATAATCTAAATGATAAGGTAAAATATCATATTACAAAAGATAGTTGGGGAGATGAAATAAAAACTGATATGTGGAATTATGATAGTTTTATATACAATGGTAAAGAAAAAAGCTATTATTATACTAGTTATTATTGGAGTCTATAGGATATTTATTATAGCTGTTAAAACCCTAAAACCCAACCTCTCTACCATCTACACTCACTATAAATGTACTATTTGGTGATGTTGTCTTGGTGATTTGGATTACTTGGATATTTTTTACCATATTTATCATCATTTTTGCTTCTTCTTTTAGGGTTATAAATGATTTACTGTAGATAAATAATCCATTTGTCTCTTTTGCCATATTTTTCATAAAATCTATATCTGAAAATAGTGAGCCTAGTAGTATTACTGGGATATTGTGTTGTTGGGATAAATCGTATAGTGATTTTTCTGTATTGTATATGGTGGATGCATTTTCCATACCGTCTGTGGCTACAATCATTAGTTTGATTGGTGTATCTCTTTGTGCTAGTTCTTCAAACCCAGTTCCCATAGCGTCATATAGGGCTGTGCTACTTTTTTGATAGTTGTCATCTCTTGTGATATGGCTGTTTAATATCTCTTTGTCTATGTTGAAGTCTAGCTTTTGCATAACCATCTCTGAAAATAGCCTGATTTCACTCTCTATTATAGGTGTGATAAATATATTGTATATGTCTTGATATATGCTTACTGCGTCATCTATATCATCATTTGACATACTTGCACTATAGTCTATGATAGAGGAAATAGATATTAGAGGTTTTATAGTTGCGTCTATATCAGCTATGGTTTTTATATTATAATCCAAATTGGTTAGTCTTGTCTCTACTCCATCTGTAGTCATATCTATAGTTATGGTGGAGGAGTTTAGATTTATACTCTCTCCTATGCTATCTGCTCCTAGTAGAAAAAGATTTGTACCATCTTTGCCTAGTGATATTAGGCTACTTTTGATATTGTTTTCAGCAGATGGCAATAGGCTCTGTATCGACTCTTTGCACTCATCAGATATTCCATTTTGGGCTTTGAGAGTTTCTATATTTGTGTCACAACTTGTGACTATATTTATAAAATCATCTTCTGAACCTCCACATCCATTTATGATTAGGGTTGATATTACTATAGTTGTTATTCTTTGTATTATATTCATAATCTTTTCCTTTTTTATAAGTATAGCATAAATCAAATCGTAAACTATCGCTTGACACTAAGAGAAAAATCCTCTATACTACAACTCTAAAAATAAAGAGGATAATCTATGAGTATCAAGATGAAAGAGCTTATGCTAGAGACAAATGAGAGTAAATCTACTATATTGTATTATCTCAAAGAGGGGCTTTTGCCTACTCCATCCAAGCCAAAACCAAATGTGCATCTATACGATGAGAGTTGTATAGAGATTATCAAATTTATCAAATATTTACAATCGAATTTTTCTTATACTATATCAGAGATACAGAATATATTTAGAGATAATCATTTGGATTTTGATGGTAGTTTTGAGGCTATTGTGCGTTCTTTGGAGTTAATATCAGGAGCAAAAGAGAATAGATGGTATAGCACAGATGAAGTAATTAGTCTATCAAATATAGAGCCTCAAGAGCTGATAGCATATCAGGATAAGGGATATATATTTCAAAGGGCTAGAGGATTTTCTACCAAGGAATTGGAGATGATAGAGGTACTTCAACGAGCCAAATCTCTAGGTTTGGATTTTGGATTGATAGAGAGTTATGTCGTAGATGCAAAAGAGTTGGCAAATAGAGAAAATGAGATAGGTTCAACTCTACTCAAAAGCAAAGAGGATACACACAATGCAAGATATGAGCTACTTTTTGATATTATACTCAAACTAAAGCCATATATATTCAATATGCACACTGTAAAAGAACATCATAAACTAATAAAGTAAATAAGTTTAATCTATGAATTTTTATATATAATAACTGTATAATAAATTTAAAGGAGTTCAAATGGAAGTATGTCCAAACTGTGAAGGTTCTAAAAAGTGTAAATGGTGTGAGGGTACAGGGAAAACAAGTGATGGTGAAAACTGTAAAAAGTGTTATGGTGATGGTAAATGTGCAGATAAATCTCCATCTGGATATAGATGTCATGCTACAGGTGAAGTAGCCAAAATATAATATTTTAAAGGTGTATTTAGTATGCACCTTTTAGAGTTTAAATCATAGATTGATATAAATCAAACAATTTTATTTTTAAGTAAGATAATATAACTCCTAATTGAAACAAGGAGATTTAAATGCGTCTAATACTAACACTAATGGTTTTGTTATCTATAACACTATCAGCAAACAATCTAAATACATGTAAGAGTTGTCATCCAACTATATATAATGAATTTGAGCAATCTTATCACAAAAAATCTACAGTTAAATATGATAAGGTTCACAAAGCAGTATGGGATAAACATCCATCTAAGATGGAAGAGGACTATACTTGTGCCAAATGTCACGCACCAGAAGAGACAAAAGATACAGCTCACAAAGGTATAACTTGTATATCTTGTCACACTATCATAGATATAGAAAAACATACAGAATCCAACAAAAATATTTATGAGACAAAAGATAAAACTCTCTATTCTGCCCAAAAAGGTATGGAAGACCAAAAGATTATCTACAAAGAGAAGAGTTCAATGTTTGGACTTGTCAAAGATGTCACAGGTTCACCATATCATGATATAGACTATACAAACAAAAATTTCTACACTGGCAAGATATGTATGGGATGTCACTCACACAAGCAAAATGAAAAGAAATTCAATGTCTGTACTACAGATTTGGCAGGGGCTAAAAATGAAAAGAGTAACTGTATTACTTGTCATATGCCTCAGGTCTTAGGTTCTAGTACGACGATTAGACAGTCAAAAACACACGCTTTTCATGGTTTTGCAGGTGTGAGAAATTCACCTGAACTTTTGGCTAAGTATGTTGATATTAGTTATCAAGCATTAGATAATGAATTTGAGATTATAGTACACAATAAAGCACCTCACAATCTATTGATACATCCACTTCGTATTGTCAAGCTAAAAACAGTATTGAAAAGAGATGGAAAATCAGAAGAGCTAAGGACTCATACATTTATGAAGATAATAGGAACAGATGGCAAACCATCTATGCCTTGGTTGGCAACTGAAATTGTAAAAGACAATATGATTAAGGGTGATGAGAAACGGTCTATCAAATTTGATAAAGCACTCAAAAGTGGTGATGAGATTGAAGTAGTACTAGGTTATCACATAGTCAATCCAAAAGTTGTCAAAAGTCTAGGACTAGAAGATGAAAAAGAGCTATATAAATTTATAATTTTAAAAAGTAGCTATTTCAAGATAAAATAGATAAAAAGCAGAGAGGTGGTGACTCTGCTAAGTTAAAAAAATTTTATGATTAAAAAGTTCTGCTTTTTATATTATATTTCGTTATTATCTCTATAGCTATATATTTTATATAAAAAGAAGAGTATATTTATGAAATTTTTTATGATTATGATGATAATAGTCAATCTATTATTTGGGTCAAGATTTACAAAAGATAATGATATTATTACAGACAAAATAACAGGAATAAAGTGGCAAGATAGTCCCATCTCCAAAATAGCCAATACACTAGAGGGAGCTATAAAAAGATGCAAAATTTTGAGACTAGGAGGTTTTGATGACTGGAGACTTCCCAAAAAAGAAGAGATACTTAGTATAGTAAATTATAGCAACAAAAATAATCCAGAAGTAGAGATTCAACTAGAAAAAGAAGAGTCCAATAACTATGATTGGACTATAGAAGAGAGAAGCTATATGACTCACTACGCTTGGTTTGTATATTTCAAATACGGATATAGCGATTATTTTTATAAATATTATAGCAATTTTATCCGTTGTGTTAGAGGAGGCTATGATGAAGAAAAAAAGAAAAAACTATTGGAGTCACGCAAATACTATTATAAAATAAGACATCAAAGTAGATAGAAAATATTGGAGAATAATATGAAAAAACTTTTAAACTTTTTGCTAGTAGTATCTATATTAGTCATCTCTTCTGTGAGTCTCGAAGCCAAATGGCATAATCTTAAAAAATTGGAAGATTATGATAAAATAAGTGATTTTAACCTCAAAAAAGGTATTGATTATATAGAGATACGCTCTTATCTAGTAGATGAGAATAATAATATCAAAAAGAGAAGATATAGTGTTCTATTTTCTGCTTATCGCAAGAAATTGAGTGATTTTGATAGGGAGCTTGTGAGAGATTTTCGTCTATTGAAACCTATCAAAGCAAAAGGTAGTGATTTGGTATTAGAGAGTAATCATTTCTCCTGCAAGATACTCTATAACGCATTTGTAATTACAGACAAAAACAAGATATTCAAGATGAATATGAAAGATGATATATTGTCATTTTTGGGTGAGATTGATACTGATGGTGAGTTTGTTTTGATGGCTTGGATTAGAGCATTTGATAGAAATATCATCAAATATCGCAAGAGTCGTAATGGCTTTGATGGTATCATATTTGAACAACCTAATGTTGGAATAGGTAAATGTGTAGATACAACATACAAGGCTACATTTGACAAAGGCGTAAGGTTCTTAAAACAAAAAACTATCAAATCTCAAAAGACCAATAGAGATTGTCTAGGATGTATCCTTGAGATACCTATGGATTGTGATTAAAGAACTCTATTATCCTATCTTCTAACCAATATCTAGGCTTCCATATCGTACCTCCTACAAATCCTACATGACCTCCGTATTTGGTGATTTCTAGCTCTATAGATGGTGATATTTGGTTAATTGATGGCAATATTTGTGGCGTCATAAATGGGTCATCTATAGAATGAATAATGAGAGTTGGTGTGGTGATTAGATGTAGATATTGTTTTGCACTTGATTTGTCATAGTAGTTTTGTGCGTTGCCAAAATTGTGTATTTTGGATGTATATTTATCATCAAATTCTCTGATACTTTTTATATTTTTGACATCTTTTTTGGATAGTCCTATCATAGACTCTATATCATGATTTTGGTACTTTGCCAATAGAGTTCTTTTGAGATATTTGAGTAGATGAATTTGGTATATTTGTGTAAATCCATTCATCATAGTAGATGCACAAATATCTAGTTGCATCGGAGCAGATACTGATATAGCAGACTTTAGAGGTGACTCTGTTTGCCACTCTGATAGGAGCTTTAGCAGTACATTTCCTCCCATAGAGTAGCCTATGGCGTGTAGATGTGAATGTGGATAAGTCTGGGCTAAATACTCTATCCATACTCTAGCGTCTTGTGTATCTCCACTATGATATGCCCTTGCTAGATTGTTGGGTATATCAGAACATCCTCGAAAGTGCATCAATACAGAACTGTATCCTATATCTGCCAATGCACTCATAATTCCTCTGATATATGGTGAACGATATGAGCCTTCTAGTCCGTGAAATAGTATGACTATTGGACTATTTTGATTTGGTGATGGTCTATTGTGCCAGTGGGCTTCTACAAAATCACCATCATCAAAATCAAATCTCTCTATCTCTATATTCAAATTTATATCTTTTCTAAATAGTGGAGCGTATAGTGTCTGTATATGTCTATTTCTCAAAAAAATAGATGGAGTAAATGAGTTATTTTTATCCATCAGATTTTTCGTTCTTTATTTTTAGTAATAACTTTTTGAAATTTATAAATATCATACTCAATCCTTTGGACTACTTATAGTCATAATTCTATCTAAAAACCATAAAATATTACTAAAGTAATGAAAAAGCTTGACTTATCTATATATAAAGAGTAGAATATTTATAGTTTATTACTAGATAATAAATAAATTTAATCCAAAAAGGAATTACCATGGCAAAAAAGAAAGAAGATAAAAAGTTAGCTAAGAAATTGGCAAAAAAAGTAGCTAAGAAAAAAGCAGACAAGAAAAAAGCAAAAAAGAAAGTAGCTAAGAAAAAAGCTAAATCGAAAAAAAAGAAAAAATAGTCAAACATTAATCTCATAGATTTATCTATGAGATATTTATCTCCCCCTTTACACTATCCCATCTTAACCACCCATTCACCAATATTTGGATAAAATCACAATAATATATAACCAAGGAATAATAATGGGACTAAGTATCGGACTTGTAGGATTACCAAATGTAGGAAAATCCACCACTTTTAACGCACTTACAAAAGCACAAAATGCAGAGAGTGCCAACTACCCTTTTTGTACTATCGAGCCAAATAAGGCGGTTGTACCTGTAGTAGATGAGAGAGTTGAAGCTCTTGCAAAGATTGTCAATCCAGAGAAAGTACAATACTCCACACTAGATTGTGTAGATATTGCAGGACTTGTCAAGTGAGCGAGTAAAGGTGAGGGACTAGGCAATAAATTTTTGTCAAATATCAGAGAGACAGATGTGATATTACATATCGTCAGATGTTTTGAAGATGAAAATGTAGTACATGTGGAGGGTTCTATAGACCCTTTGCGTGATGTAGAGATTATAGAACAAGAGTTACTTTTCGCCGATTTGGATGCTGTAGAAAAGAGAATAACTATGCTTAGCAAAAAAGCAAGAGGCAATGACAAAGATGCCAAAGAGCAGTTGGTAGTAGCAGAGGCTTTGATGGAGCATATAGGAGAAAATAATCCTGTATCTACATTTGCAGATATAGAAAGTGATGGTTTTTTGGCTATGAACAAAGATTTGAGACTTCTCACATCAAAAGAGATAATGTATGGTGCAAATGTAGATGAAGATGGTCTAAGTGAAGACAATGAGTTTGTAAAAATTCTCAAAGATTATGCAGTAGAGAGAGGTTATGAAGTCATCAAACTTTGTGCAAAAGTAGAAGAAGAGATGGTAGATTTCGAAGAAGATGAAAAAGAAGAGATGTTGGCAGACCTAGGAGTCACAGAGAGTGGACTAGACCAAATCATACACAAAGGATTTGCAAAGCTAGGACTACAAAGCTACTTCACAGCAGGAGTCAAAGAGGTCAGAGCGTGGACAATCAGAAAAGGTATAACTGCTCCAAAAGCAGCAGCAGTGATACACAATGACTTTGAAAAAGGATTTATCAGAGCTGAAGTGATAGCTTATGATGATTTCATAGAGTTCAATGGAGAAGCTGGAGCAAAAGATGCAGGTAAAAATAGACTAGAGGGCAAAGAGTATATAGTCCAAGATGGAGATGTAATGCACTTTAGGTTCAATGTATAATGAGAAATATACTACTGATATTATCCATAGTTCTACTAGTAGGATGTGACCAAAAAGGTACATTCCTAAAGACAGTTAAGAGCCAAAATGACCATGCAACTACCGTATCCAAACTAGAAACTATAGTCAAAGCCCAAAAGCTAACACATTTCCAGACACTAGACCACAGTGCCAATGCCAAAGCCGTCAAAATGCGTCTCAAACCAGAGAGTGTAGTCATATTTGGCAATCCAAAGATGGGAACTATACTAATGCAGTGCAATCCATCTATAGGATTAGATTTACCTCTACGAATATTGGTATCTACAGATTATGAGGGTGAGACTACTATCACTTATACCAATCCAGAATATTGGTCACTCAAACACAATATCAAAGATGTAAACTGCCTAGATATAATCCAAAAAGCCAAATTAGCACTTGCCAAAATATCACAAAAAGCAGGTAAGAAATAATATGAAAATAAATACAAATGATATACTATATCGCATCAAAAAATCTCTAAATCTATCTATGTCAGATATGCAAAAAGCGTATGAATTAGAAGACTATAAGATAACCAAAGATAGACTAGAAGATATTCTCAAAAAGAGACAAGACAAAGGTTTCATCATAGCCTCCTATGAAGAACTAGGAGTCTTTTTGGATGGATTAATATCTCTAAAAAGAGGCAAAACAGATAGAAAATCAGATGAAAATGTAGAACTCACAAACAATCTAATACTCAAAAAACTAAGAGTAGCCCTACAACTCAAAGAAGCAGAAAGTGAGATAATATTTGGATTAGCAGATATAGAACTAACCAAACAACAATTAGCATCACTATTTCGCAAAGATGGACACAAAAACTTCAAGATATGTTCAGACGAGCTACTTATATCATTTTTAGATGGATTAGATGAGTTCTACTTTGTTGGAGTTGTTGAGGATTAAGTATGATAAAAATCACAATATTTATAATATTTACAGCTATATCTATGGGTCAAACTATCTCTTTGGGATTTAATCAAGAAGATGAATTTTGCACCAATAGAGAGTATGGTAAATGTAATTTCTTTGTGATTAAAAAAGGTGATTTGAGTAAACAATATAGTTGTATTGTAGTTGCAAACAGTGTACTCAAAGGCAATAGTTATCGCAGGGCTTCGTGGTATTATCTACTAGGTGGTGATGTAGATAAGGCTTTTGAAGTTGCTATTATTGGACTTGATAAAGGTGATTATTTCTTAGCAGAGACCTTGGCAGAGATATATATCATCAGAGGAGATATGGAAAGTGCCAAAAAGTATTTTGAAATATTCAAAAAAAATGCAAAAGTAGATATGAGATGGATTGGTGACCATTTTGATACATTAGGTAGGCTATATACAGATAAATTTAGCCCAAATATAGCCAAAGAGTTATTGGGAAATAGGAGTTTTTTGATAGATTCTTGAGATATTCACTCTAAAAATAAAAAGGACGAAAAAATGCAAACATCTATATTATTGAGATATATGTCTCAGGATGAAAGTACACAACTTCACGAAGAGATAATAACAACACTACCAAATATCGGTGCAAGTATCACTTATAATAAACTAAAAAGTAGCTACTGTACAGGCTTTTTTGTCATTATAAGTGTAGAGTGTATCAAAGAAGATGACTATATGAACTATGAAGTAGTAGCACTAGAGACAAATGAAGATGTATATATAAGAGGACTAGATAAACTTGTATCTATCCTCACTAGATAATTAGGAGTATATTAAAGAGGTAAAAAATGGATTATTCACAAATATTAAAAGATTTAGAGGATGCTACATCATTTGATTTGTATCGTCTTACATCTGCACTACAAGATGAGATGGAGTATATAGAGAGGATTAAAAAAGTCAGAAGTGGTCTTAGGATTGGTCAAAGCATAACTTGGTTTGATAGTAATACACATCAATTGGTAGAGTCAAAGATTCTAAAGTTCAATAAAACAAGATGTTTAGTTAAAAATTTTATAGATGGATTAAAATGGAATATTAGCTATGCGTCTATAAATACTGAAGATAAAGCAGTTTAGATAAATATGAACCAAAAGTATGGAGTTAAAAAAAGTGAACTTAGAGTAGG
>DAOVZV010000318.1 GCA_030634925.1 Sulfurovum sp. | reverse complement strand
TGACGGTATGGTCGCGGTAGAAGGTTGGGCTGAGACTTCCGACATGAAAGCTACTGATTTGGCTCGTGAATTTGCTGATGCAGGAGTTGAAGCAATTATTTGTACGGATGTAGGACGTGATGGGATGATGACGGGGGTAAATGTAGAATTTACACTTGAAATTCAAAAAGCTTGTGGACTAGAGACGATTGCATCGGGTGGACTTAAAGATATGAGCGATATTAATGCTTTGATTGATGCTGGTATTGATGGGACTATTGTGGGCAAGGCTTTCTATGAGGGTACTCTTGACTTGGAAGAAGCATTTGAGGTAGCTAATGCAAAATAGTTATTATGAACTTACGATTATTCTAAATGATGATTTTGTAGAAGTTATTGCCGATTTTATTCTCAATATTTATAGTGAGGGATTAGAGCTTGGACAAGGGAAGATTATTATCCGTAGTGAGTCTGATTTAACTTTCGTTAAAGAAGCTCTTGTATCCTTATGCCAAAGTTTGGAAAATCCTATAGAGATGGGCTACAATATGGAGCAAAAAGAGAATATTGATTGGATAAAATCTTATCAAGATTCAGTCAAACCTATTGAAGCTGGAGACTTTTATATTTTCCCATCTTGGTATGAACCAAAAGAAGATAAGATTAATATCACGATAGACCCTGCCCTAGCCTTTGGTTCTGGTCATCATGCTACTACTTTCTCTTGCCTAGAGGCTATTAGTGAGTTTGTAGATGAGACCAAATCTGTGATAGATGTTGGGTGTGGTAGTGGGATATTGGGTCTAGCCTGTACCAAACTCAAAGCTAGAGTCGAGCTATGTGATACAGACCCACTATCAGTAGATAGTACCAAAGAGAATTTCACATTAAATAGTGAAAATTATGATAAACTATGGGAAGGTTCTATAGATAAAGCTAAGGGTAAATATGATGTAGTAATTGCAAATATTATAGCAGATGTATTGAGGTTTATAGCCCAAGACCTCCAATCTGCTTGTAAGACTGATGGGATACTGATACTTTCTGGTATCCTAGACAAAAAAGAAGAGTTGGTAGTAGAGTCATTTACCAAACTCAAACTAATCAAACGGACGACAAAAGATGAGTGGGTCACACTCGTATATAAAAAGGAAACAAACTAGATGGCAAACAAAGATAACAACAACCAAGATAATAACAATAACTTTTTTCAAGACAATCCACTATTGGCATTTGCCATATTTTCGATTGTTATTATTATGATTTTCAAATCATTTGTAGGAGAGGGAGATAATCTCGATACTATGATAAATGGAAATAGCAATATAACCCAAACCAAAACTATCAAATACTCACAGATGAAAGAGGTGATAAGCAGTGGTCAAGTTGCATCTATCAAGCTCACACCAACAACCGTAGAAGCCATAGTAGAAGAAAATGGCAAAAAGATAAGACTAGTAGCACAAAATGTACCTACTTATGACAAAGAACTTATACCTCTTATCGAAGAAAAAAATATCACTTACGAGGGAGTAATGGGTCAAGGATTTATCAAAGACCTCATAAGCTCACTACTTCCTATATTGATATTCTTTGGTATTTGGATGTTTTTGGCTAGAAAGATGTCCAAAGGTATGGGTGGAATGCTAGGAGCTGGTAAAGCAGACAAGCTCATCAATGTAGAGAAACCTGATACCAAATTTGATGATGTCCAAGGTGTAGAAGAAGCCAAAGACGAGGTCAAAGAGATAGTAGATTTCCTCAAATTCCCTGAGAGATATATAGAACTAGGTGCGAAAATACCAAAAGGACTCCTACTAGTAGGACCTCCTGGTACTGGTAAGACACTTCTAGCCAAAGCAGTTGCAGGTGAAGCTAGTGTTCCGCTTTTCTCTGTGAGTGGTTCAGGATTTATAAAGCTGTTTGTCACTGTAGCAGTATCCAAAGTGAGAGATCTATTTGAACAAGCCAAAACCCAAGCTA
>DAOVZV010000358.1 GCA_030634925.1 Sulfurovum sp. | reverse complement strand
GTATATTGTTACCATTCTATGTTCCATAATCTCGCCTCTCACAGCTTTTTATGGAACTTTACTATTATCTTCTTAAACTAGCAGTTTGGGTTATTGGAGACTACATTCCAAAAATTGGATATATTATATATCTCTCTACCATCTGCAAAATTATGATAACTACTATCTTGTGCAATAGGCTCAATAAAGCCTATAGAGATAAAAGCCAAAATAGTCAAAAAAAGAATAAAGGCTAAAGCCAAACTCCTTTTATCTACCATATTTCAAATCTTTCAATGCTCCTGTAATATCATCTTGTCTCATAAAATGCTCTCCAACCAAAAAGGCATCTGCACCTGCTTTGGATAGTTCTACTACTGTTTCGTGGTCATTGATACCAGATTCTGCTACTATAATCTTGCCATTTGGTATAAGAGGAATTAGCTTTTGAGATAAATTCATATCCATCTCAAAACTCTCCAAATTACGATGATTGATACCAATTATATCTGCACCTGCAAATATCGCCTTGACCAAATCAGTCTTATTGTGTACCTCTACCAATACATCAAGTCCCAAATGAAGTGCATAATCATGTAACTCTTTTAGCTCTTTTCGAGACAAAGCCATAGCAATTAGAAGTATATAATCAGCTCCAAATGCTAGGGCTTCAAGCACCTGATACTTATCTACTATAAAATCTTTTCTCAAAAGTGGGATACTAACATATCTTCTGACCATACCCAAATACTCTTTGTCACCTTGAAAAAAATGAGGTTCAGTAAGTATAGATAGACTATCAGCTCCACCCTTTTCATAAGCTTGAGCGATAACCATAGGGTCAAAATCCTCACGGATAATACCCTTACTAGGACTAGCCTTTTTGACCTCTGCTATGATACGATAAGGATTTTCCTCTGTAGAACGCAAAACACTCTTGACATCTTTGGGTACAAAAGGGTTGAAAGCCAAAGAACGACCCAACCACTCCATAGGGTAATCTATTTTTCTTTTCTCTAAGTCTGATTTGGTTTTTTTGATGATTTCGTCTAGTATTTGTGCCATATTCTATTCCTATAACTATTTAATTTTGCGTAATTATAGCGAATTTCCATAAATTTCTAAAATGTCACACTTTTGACACATCTTTATGCTACAATACTTTTAGAAGAAAAAAGAGAGTTAGTAAGTTTGGTACTGCCAAATATTTATATCACTAAGATTGTAAAGAATTTAAAATATTTAACATATAAATTTATTTGGGCATTTGGCAGTACCAAGCATACTAATTTTGAAACTCATCTACCTCCGTAAATAATCTCAAACACTTAATTATATCCATTTTTACTTTGTATATAGATTGTTAATAGACTATCTTTGATAAAATTGGCAAATGGTCTGAACCTAAGTCATCTCCTACAGATATATCATTGATATACAAGTCATCTGATATTAGTATATGGTCTATGGGTAATAGTAGTTTACTCCATAACTTTAGTGACCACCTTGTGCCATTTACGATATTTGTATCTGATGAAGCTATAACTCTATCTAATGTATGACTCCATCTAACTGCGTTGAAATCTCCTGCTATAATTTTGGGATTTGATATTTGAGCTAATATATCT
>DAOVZV010000012.1 GCA_030634925.1 Sulfurovum sp. | reverse complement strand
TTCATAGGCTTTGAAGCCTCCTTTTTCTATCTCTGTTGTGACGAAAAATGCTAGTTTCTCATCATCTTGTCTTGCTTGTGGAGTGGTAGAGAATTTGGTGCCGTCTTCTATGGTGAGTTCATAGGCTGATATGTGGTCTATGGGTAGAGTAAATGCCTCTGCTATATCCGATGATAATAGCTCTTTGGTGTCTCCTTGGTAGTTGTAAATCAAATCCAATGATATATGTGCAAATCCTATCTCGTAAGCGTAAAGTATGGCATCTCTTGCTTGTTGTGGATTGTGGACTCTATTGAGTGCTTTTAGCTTTTGACTGTTAAAGCTTTGTACTCCAAAGCTGATACGATTGACTCCTAGATTTTTCATACCATCTAGCCACTCTTTGGATGCTGAATTGGGATTGGCTTCGGTGGTAATCTCTGCGTCTTTGACTAGAAATGGATGTATGAGTTCAAATATAGGCTCGTATAATATAGGAGGAATAGTAGAGGGCGTTCCTCCACCGATAAAAAGCGTCTCTATGGACTCCTCTTTTGCTTCAAATCTATCTAGTTCATATATAAGCTGGGTATATAGAGCCTCCATATATCTCGTCTGCGTATCAAACTTATCAACATAGGTGTTGAAACTACAATAGTGACACTTAGAATCACAGTATGGAATATGTATGTAAAGTAACAAATTAAACTCCTTATAAAGCCATCAAAACTTCTGGATTGGAGTTTGCTATATTTAGAAGCACACGAGCAGAACCCTCTGGTCGTCTCCTACCTTGTTCCCAGTTTCTAAGTGTAGATACACTAATATTTAGAAGGTTTGCAAACTCATTTTGTGTTAGATTGAACTTTGAACGAATATCTTTTGCATTTGGTTCATCTATATAAAATACTCTATTAGGAGTTTTCTTTTTATCAAGTATCTCTTTTGCCTCTTGTGTACTAACTAAAAGTTCATCAAATAATTTATCATCCATAATCTACTCCTCTATAAAAGTTTTTCTAAGTATCTCTATCTGCTTTGGTGTTAAATCTTCGGTCTTACTCTTTTCATAGACAAATATCATCAATATTAGACTATCTTTCTCGTGATAGTAGTAGATATTACGGATACCTCCACTCTTTCCACGACCTTTGACTTTCCATCTAATTTTTCTTAGTCCACCTGAACTTTTGATGACATCTCCACTTTTGGGATTGGCTACCAAGAAGTTTTGAAACTCTCGATACTCATCATCAGTCAAAATCTTGGTAATGTCTCTTGTAAATATTGAAGTTTCTGCTATTTCCATAACTCTATTATAGTCATATTATATATATAAGTCAATGGCGTATATCAAACAAATTAAACTCCTTTCAAATGGCTATAATCGTATTTTAGATAAAATCTTATCAGAAATTTTAGTGAAAAGAGTAAAAGTATGCAAAATAAAAAGAGCTATCGCCCAAATGTTGCTGCTATTATACTCTCTTGTAAATATCCTGACAAGTGTGAATTCTTTATCGCACATCGAAGAGACATCAAAAATGCGTGGCAATTTCCACAAGGTGGGATTGATGAGGGCGAGACACCCAAAGAGGCTTTGAAGCGAGAGTTATTAGAAGAGATAGGGTGTAACAATATAGAGGTAATAGGAGAGTATCCTGAGTGGATTTCTTATGATTTTCCAGAGTACTCCAATGGCAAGACTTATCCGTTTGATGGACAGACGCAAAAGTACTTTTTGGTTCGTCTCAAAAAGGGTGCAGAGATAAATCTCAATGCTTATGACATTCCAGAATTTACAGATTATGAGTTTGTGGAGTATGCTGAACTGTTTCAAAGAGTTACATATTTTAAAAGAAGAGTCTATCGCAAAGTGATAGATTATTTTATGAAAGAGGGTTTGATATAGATGTTGATAGTACAAAAGTATGGTGGTACGAGTGTAGGTGATTTGGATAGGATAGAAAATGTAGCCAATCGTATAGCAAAGGCTAGAGATGGTGGAGATGATTTGGTAGTAGTGGTATCTGCGATGAGTGGAGAGACCAATAAGCTAATAGCATTTGCCAATCACTTCACTAGCAATCCTGCCAAAAAAGAGATGGATATGTTGCTTAGTTCAGGAGAGAGAGTCACAGCGTCTCTACTCTCGATAGCTTTGCAATCAATGGGTTATGAATCTATAGCGATGAGTGGACGACAAGCTGGTATCATCACAGATGATACTCACACTTACGCTAGGATAGAGTCTATAGACCCATCTGCTATGCAAGATGCCATCAAAAAGGGCAAGATAATCATAGTAGCAGGGTTTCAAGGCATCAACAAAGATGGTTCTGTGACTACTTTGGGGCGTGGAGGTTCTGACCTCTCTGCTGTGGCATTGGCAGGGGCTTTGGATGCTGACCAATGTGAGATTTATTCTGATGTGGATGGTATATATACTACAGACCCACGGATTGAGCCAAAGGCAAAGAAACTAGATACTATATCTTATGATGAGATGCTAGAATTATCATCTTTGGGTGCAAAAGTATTACAGAACCGTTCTGTAGAACTAGCCAAGAAACTAAATGTAAAGCTATTTGCAAAGAGTAGCTTTAGTGACAATGAGGGTACGCTTATTACAAAGGAGAGCAATAATATGGAAGAGGTATTGGTAAGTGGTGTAGTACTAGACAAAAATCAAGCTAGAGTAACACTAAGAGGCGTATCAGATAGACCAGGGATAGCAGCAGAGATATTTACTCTACTTGCAAAAGAGAATATAAATGTCGATATGATTATCCAAAATATGGGTACAGATGGCTCGACAAATCTAGGATTTACAGTACCACAGAGTGAACATGAAAATGCAAAAGTATTGATGGCTAGTTTTGACCACGATATAGAGGGTATGGACTTTGACAACAAAGTATGCAAAGTATCTGTAGTAGGTGTCGGTATGAAATCTCATGCAGGAGTAGCTGCTACTGCGTTTACGGTACTTGCTGATAACAACATCAATATACAGATGATTTCTACATCAGAGATAAAGGTATCTATGGTCATAGATGAGAAATATGGAGAACTAGCAATCAGGACTCTACATGAAGCTTATGAATTAGATAAGTAGATTATGCAACAACTGCTAAAGTGGACGCTTGAGACTATTCGAGAAGAGGAGTCTTCGTTTTCATGGATGGAGGAGCATAGATATGAGTGGACTCCTCTTGTCAAGAGTGCAGTATCTCAAAGTATAAATGGCAAACCTGCCTTGATAGTCACAGATGATGACAATCAATGGTTTGCTAATTATGTACTCAAAAATATAAACGATATAAAAAAAAACCGTCCATTTTTGCCATTTTATTCACTATATAGTATGTTTCCACAAATATCACACCTCAAAACCACTAGAGATTTGCAGTTGCTAGAAGATATGCTAGATATATCATACCCTCATGGATACTATATATGGTATATCGGTAGAGGTGAGCATCCATATAGCAAACTAGCATATAGAGATGATGATAATTTCTTGTGGATAATGGATGAAGAGGTGCAAAATAGCTTTGCATTTAGGAGTAATGATACACTACTAGATACAAAACTAATTCAGCTATTTAAACTATTTGAAGATACACTATGTGCCACTTTGTTTGGCGATTTGGATTTGGAACAATGAGATTGATAAGCCAAGTAATCATCACAAATGATACAGACAACACCATTAGACAATTAGAAGCCCTAAGCCAAAAAGAGAGATTTGTAAAGATAATCAAAGATGACAAGTTTCTAGTAGAAGATGCCTCTTTGGCTATCCAAAAAGCGTATGTAGCTAGTGAAGAGACTACTATTATCATATTAGCAGGTAAATCATTCTCTGATGTCGTACAAAATAGACTTCTCAAAGTGATAGAAGAGCCTCCTAGCAAAAAGGAGTTTATCATAATCACTCCAAACAAATCTACTATACTTCCTACTATCCGTTCACGGCTACCTATCACTATATTGTCTTCACAAAAAGAGGAGAGTAACTTAGGATTAGATTTATCCTCTCTATCTTTGGCTACTGTGTATATGTTTGTACAGACTCACAAGAGAACAGATACCAAAAGTATGAAAGCTATCATAGAAGATATAGGCAAAGAGGTTATCCATTCACAAAACTATAACCTAGATAATAAAACTCTAAATCTAATTAGCAACTCATTTGTAGCCCTTGACTTAGGGTCTCCTCCTACATTTGTATTGACTACCCTACTCCTAAAACTTCTAGCGAGAAAAAAGAGATAGACTTTACACTTGCTTTTAGTTTATTTGATTATAATGTAAATAAAAAAGAGAGACAATATCAAGGGATTTATATTAAGCGTCACAAAAGCCAAAAATGAAGACGCGATAGTCACAATATTAACTGATAAGAAAATTGAAAAATATTACCGTTTTTTCGGGACTAGGCACTCTATATTAAAAAGTGGTAACCTAATAGATTTTAAATCAGATAACGATAGCAACCAATTCTTACCAAAGTTGCGTTCTGTATCTTTGATAGAGTTTTCTTGGCTATATGATGAACATAAAAGACTACTATGGGATGAGTTTCTCAAACTATTTTATCTCCACTTAGAAGACAAAGAGGATATAAATCCATTTTATTTCAATCTACTACTTCTGGCTATCAGAAAATGGGACAAACAAAATCCCAAAAGAGTAATATGCGAAAGCTACATAAATCTACTCAAATATGAAAAAAGACTTCAACCAAAAAGAGTATGCTTCATCTGTGAAACAGCAATAAGAGACAAAGTATCACTGATGAGAGGCTTCAAAGTGACACACCCAGAGTGTATCAAATCTCATCCAATAGCTACCAAAAAAGTGATAAATTTTTTAGATACAAATAATAGTATATTTTTGGAAGATAATGAGATAGATACAATACTCGTAGCTGTGATGAAAGGATTTTAGAGTCAAACTAATGACTCTAAAGATAGTTAGTCGATAAACCTAGGTCTAGCATTATAACATCTATCTAACGCTTGTGAAGCTTTGTAATCATTTGGATATTTACCAAAGTGTACTCTACCTAAACTCTTGCAACTTACACGAACTCTAGTACAACCCTTGTACTTGACAAAGACATCACCATCTGATACGACCTTTATTCTTTTATCATAACATACATAAGGAAACTGACTCTCATGCCTACTCTCAAAAGTACCATTGACACTCCTAAGCTCAGTCCTATGACCATCACCTGTCCTAAATTCAACACTATCAGCCAAACCAACACTCACAAAAAGTGCCACTAAAATTGGAATATATTTTTTCATTATTGCTCCTTTGAAATAATCTATTTTAATTATGCCTATTTTTTACTTAATCAAACCCATAATCTTATCTATCATATTCTTTTGTGTTTTCAAGTCTCCGTGTTGGGTTTCTATGTTGTAGTAGTTTGTTGTTTTTTTGTTTAGTACTACATAATTGGAGAGAGAACAGTCGTTGTTGTTTTTGTCTATTATCTCGTATTTGGTGTTTAGTCCTAGTGATAATAGTCTATTTAGTTTGGTTTGATTTGGTTTTTTAGCAAATCCTGCTATGTATATTAGAGTGTCTTCGTCTTTTAGTCCTCTGTTTGATTTGGTGATGTTTTTGAATGCTGGGAATGATTGTACTATTTTACTTGATTTTAATATAGATACTCCTCCACTTCCTCCGTTGCCTCTGTGTCCATTTTTGTTGTTGTGTAGGGACATATATGGGTATTGTGGATTTTTATAACTATCTATGATTTTGAATACTGTTTTGCTGTATTTGGGTGCTGGGTATTTTTGTTTGCTACAAGTTTTGGCTGTCTTTTTGGTCTCTCCAAAGTTGCGATTTGGGTCTTGTCCCATAAAGTATCTTTTGTCATTTGCCATCACTGCTAGAAATCCTCCACCATATTTCTGTGTGGCATATACTCCTGCGTCAAAAGCTGTATTTTCATTGTCATGTGGCAAGAACCAAAAAGCACCTTTTGGCTTTTTGGGGTTTGTGACTAATAGCATTTTCCAATTATATTTGCCCTCTTTGATGGAGACTATATTTACACATAGGTTTTTGAGACTATTGAAATTTCGTCTAATATCTCTGTGCTTTTTGAGTTGATTTATATCTGTTTGTTGGATGAATGGTTTTATATCTTTTGGTATTTTACAACTAGCATCCAATGACACGATAAAGAGTAAAGAGAGTATTAGGTATTTCATAGTCTTCCTTTGTATAAAAAATATATATATTATGCCATAATTTATATATTTTTTATGGTATTATTAGGAAAACTCTACAAGGATATTCTTTTAATGTCAAAGGTTATAAAATATATAATTTCTACTTTTATTACTCTATCTCTACTACTATTTTATGTACTCTATACCGACCATGGTAAGAGTCAGCTATACAAGTATCTAAGCTACAGTCTAAGCCAAAAAAGTGATTTGGATATAGAGGTCAAGTCTATTGAATTTGGTAGTTATAACTACATCACTACACAAGTACTAATAGAGAAAAAATATCATCTCAAAGCAGAAGGTCTGATAGATACAACAATGCTAGATATGAAATATACGATACAGAGTGATTGTATCAAAACTGATAAATGCAATATCAATGATATGGTATTTATCAGAGGAAATATCAAAGGTGAATTTGGAGATTTATATGCTAGTGGTAATGGTAGATTATTAGATGGTAAAATCAAATATCACCTCAACAAACAAAAAAATATTCTAAAAGATGTCAATATCACTATAGATGAGCTAAACTCTACTAAGTTTGGTACTCTTTTGGGAGAAGACCTTATATTTGAGGGTAAAGCCAATACAAATATATATTTCTCACACCTAGACAAAAAGAAAAAAAGAGGAAAAATAATATATGATATAAGAGACCACAACTACTCTGATTTGGACTTGAATATACACCTAGAGATAGATATAAAAGACCAAGCTCATAAATTCAAGCTAGATATAGACTCTAATGAGATAAAGCTACATATAAACAGAGGTAAATACAATCAAAAGAGTAAATTAGCCTATGCTTTTTATACCTTAGATATATCAGAGTTATCTCATATAGAGAGACTTTTGGGAGATAAATATTATGGTAAATTTTATGCTATTGGAGAGATACATCACGACAAAAAGATAGAGATAAATGGACTATCCAAAAGTCTAGGTGGAATGCTTGACTTTCACTACAAGTCAGATACTATCAAACTAGATATGCAAAAAATCCCTTTTGCAAATTTGATGAAACTACTAAATATCAATAATCCTATAGACGCTATCATCTCAGGAGACTCCTACTATAATATAAAAGAAAAAAGCCTAACAAGCAAATCAAAACTAGATAATCTAAAAATACTACCAAGCAAATCTATAGATAATATATCTCAAAAAATAGAACTAAATATAACCAAAGAAGTTTTTGATAATAATTATATAGATATAAAATATCAAAATGACTCTATCATAGGTGATGTAAAGCTATCAAACAGCACAAATCATCTCATACTCAAAGATACAGAGATAAAAATCAAAAAGAAATCTATAAATGGTATTATAGACCTCAAAATCAAAAAGCATACAGCATCAGGCAAGATATATACAAAACTAGATGACTATATATCAAACAGAGAGAGTATATATCTCCAATTTGATGGAACAGCAGAGAAGCACTATAGGCTAAATATTGATGGCTCATTGAGTATGGATTGGATAAATATTGATTATGGTATGCGTAGCCATAGACTACCTAGCCATATATGTACAATAGTAGATGATGTCAATATATCAGGATATATCAACGGCTCACTAAAGAGGCTTCATATATTTGGCAAAGGTAGTGCTATGAATGGGTCTATAGGATATGATGGTATCAAAATAGGAGATAGACTACAAGATGTCAATATCACATTGAGAGATATTCGTAGTCAAAAGCTATCTACTCTATTGGGATACCCTACCCTACCTCATGGTAAAGCAGATATAAATATAAACTTTGGCTGGTTAAGCAAAACAGATAGAAAAGGACATATATCATACCATCTCAAAAGTGGAGTATATGAGGAATTACCTTTGTCCATAGATGCCAAGATAGATACAATTGATAATATCAATAGTTTCAAAGCAGATGCCTCTTTTGGAAATATAGATATAAATATGTCAAAAGGAATATATAACTCCAATACAGAAGTAGCCCAGAGCTTTTATCTGATGAGTAGTCCTGATTTGAGCCAGTTAGAGAGTATATTAAAATCCAAATATAGTGGAGCATTCGCAGGTGTAGGAATGGTAAAATATGATAAATTCTTACATATCCAAGGACTATCCAAAACCTATGGAGGAATACTAGACTACTCATACAAAAAAGATAGATTGGATATAGATTTGGACAATGTCTCATTTAGTCGTATCATATCTATACTCAACTATCCAGAGATGATAGATGCACAAGCCTATGGCAATATCAACTATGACTTCAACACCAAATTACTAGGAGTCAAAAGCAAACTCAAAAAAGCTAGATTTTTGCCGTCTGATTTGGTAAATAGTATCAAAGACAAAGCCGATGTAAATATTAGTACAGAGATATTTGATAACTCTTCTTTGGACTTGACATATCACAAAAATATTCTACTAGGAGATTTGAAGCTTATGAACAAAAAGAACCATTTTCTGCTCACAAATACTATTATGAATACAGACAAAGATACTATCAATGCCTATTTTGATTTCAAGATGCAAAGCCAAAGCTTCTCAGGCAAAGTAGTAGGTACAATAGATGACCTAAAAGTCAATCTAAATATCCAAAAACTAATAGAGTTTCAGATGGACAAACAGATAGACTCAATGGTAGGCAAACAAAATAGAGAGATGATGGAGAGTATGCCCATGGGAACAGTTGCAAAAGATGTAGCTACAGAAACGGCAGCTTCTTTTATGGGGATA
The DNA here is from genome assembly GCA_030634925.1 of Sulfurovum sp. Taxonomy (GTDB): domain Bacteria; phylum Campylobacterota; class Campylobacteria; order Campylobacterales; family Sulfurovaceae; genus Sulfurovum. Next base: position 2,839 of record DAOVZV010000012.1, on the reverse strand, counting down.
TTTTTTTAGTTATGGATTATGACTATGCTTAGATTTGTAAAATACTCTGTCTTTAGTCTTCTATTTCTCTCTGTGGCTCTGTTTTATCTACTATCTACTTCTTTGGGTAATCAAAATATCTATGACTATATCAGCTATCAACTAACCCAAAAAGCAGACCTCAATGTAACTGTTACGAGTATAAATATTGATAACTATCCTTATGCCTCAATAGAATTAAATATAGAAAAAAAAGCTAGGTTTGTGTTCAATGGATATATAGATAGTAGCAGAGTCGATATGAATTATACAATTATCAGCCAATGTATAGCTACTGCTATATGCAAGATAGATGATAATATAGACATCAAAGGTCATATCAAGGGTAAGTACTCACATCTACAAATAGATGGTAGAGGAAAAGCTCTTGATGGTAATATATCATATAGTGCTACCAAATTTACAGACAAAGCAGAAGATTTAATCCTCACTATGAGAGATATAAACTCTAGCAAACTATTAGCCCTACTAGGTCAAGACGCACTGATACGAGGCAAAGCAAATATAGATGTCAATTTTACTCTTATGCAAGAAGATGACAAACAAGGATACTTCTCTTATGACATCAAAGATAACAACTTTTCAGGTATTCCACTCAATCTAAATACAGTAGTCTATATAGACAAGATGAAGCATTCATTTACTACTCTTATCTCTGCTCCATATATGGAGATAAATATCACCAAAGGTAAATATGATGAAAGTTCAAAAATAGCCAAAGCAAACTACATACTAGACATAAAAGACCTAAGTAAACTAGAGATTTTATTAGGAGATAAGTACAAAGGTAGGTTTTATGCTAGAGGAGAGATAGGATATAATCAATCCCTATATATACAAGGATTATCCAAGTCTTATGGTGGGATATTGGATTTTTATTTCAAAGACCAAAAGCTAAAAGTCAAACTAGACAAAGTATCATTTTCAGATTTTATGAGTGTATTTCCATATCCTCAAATGCTCAAAGCTGATACTTATGGAGATATAGTTTATGACTTTGACAAAAATAGCCTGAAAGTAGATACCAAACTAAAAAATAGCCAATTTCTACCTAGTCAATTGGTAAGTATAATATATGAAAAATCAGGTGTAAATATGCTACTAGAGAGATTTGATGATAGCTCAATATATGCTACTTATCAAGATAGTATATTACTAGGAGATATAAAAATATCCAATGACAATAGCCATGTATTTATCACAAGTATCAAAATGGACTCAAACAAAAATACAGTAAATGCCTATTTTGATTTTGATATGCAACAACAAGCATTCTCTGGCAAAATATATGGTCTGCTAAAAGAGCCAAAAGTAAACCTAAATATGCAAAGACTCATCAGGTATCAGATGAACAAACAGCTAGACTCTATCATGGGCAAAAACACCCGAAAAGGTATGGGCAAGATGATGGATAGTATCCCAATGGCAAATATGGCAGAAAGCGTAGCTACCGAAACAGCTGCGTCTTTTATTGGGATGTTTTTTTAGTTTCTACTTACTAAAAGCCATAATAGCAGTAAGTAGTTCATTTGTACCACCTATTATCGCTTTGCCTACTCCTCTGTATCCACTTGTTATAAATCTCTCTGTAGCTGGTTGGCTCAGAAATTTCGCATATTTTCTCATCTTTTCTGTCTCTATAGACTCATAAGATTTAAGTAGAGATAATATAGTCTGCTCTTTGATAGATTTCTTGACTTCTACTTTGAGCGTATCAAAATACTCATCTTGTGATTTGTTGTTTTTGGTGGGTTGCGTGATTGCGAGTGTAGATTTCATCACTTCTATCTGACTATCTACTAGGAAATCAATTATATGTGACTTCTCTTCTATCTGCGTACAGAGTGCTACTCTCTCTTTGTCATTCATCAGTTCTGCTTTTTGGGTAAATAACTCTTCTACATTTACCTCATTTGTCGCTATCTCTTCTGCTTTTGTTATCTCTTTGCTTATATCAGATTTATACCACTCTAGCATAGATAGACTATCTTTGAGTGATACATTTTTAGCTACCTCATCATTGATAATACTTAGCATTATTGCTTTGTCAAAAGATGCTGATATAGCACGAGACAATTTGGATTTAATCTCTTTTGGAGATTTATATACAAAAGGGTCAAAAGAGATAATCAGGCTATTAGAAATCTGTGGCACTTGTACAGCCAATCCAGATAAAGTCATCAGATTAGATATAGCCTCAGAGTGTGTAAGCTTGGCATCTGCTACAGCAAATTGAGGAGTTAATAAGATAGAAAGTAGTACTAGTTTGAATAATTTGAACATTGTTTTCCCTTGTTTTTAATATAAAAGATTATACCCAAATAAGATTACTCTCCAAATAGATATATCAAATCAGGAAACGCTATTATAATACCTAGTGCCAATATCTGTAACAGTATAAATGGTATGACACCCTTGTATATCGCCTTTGTGCTTATCTTGTCTCCTGCTGAACCTTTGAGATAAAATAGTGCAAATCCAAATGGTGGTGTCAAAAATGACGCTTGTAAATTCATAGCGATTAGTATCGCAAACCATATAGGGTCGATACCTAGAGATATGACTATAGGCACAAGTATCGGAACTACTACAAACGCTATCTCTATGAAATCTATAAAAAATCCTAATATAAATATCACCAACATAGCTAAGAATATAAATATCCATTTGTCATTGATATTGCCATCTGAAGAGAAAAATTCTAATGCCATATCTCCTCCACCTAGTTCATTGAATACTAGAGAAAAAGCTGTAGCACCTATAAGTATCATAAATATCATAGCAGTTAGTTTGACCGTCT
>DAOVZV010000115.1 GCA_030634925.1 Sulfurovum sp. | reverse complement strand
TATAGACTTGAAAGAGCATAAACTATCAGGTGTATTGAATGCAGGAAATCCTATCTTGATACAAAATAGACTAAACAAGCTAAAAGCAGATGATAGTTTTGTAGATAAAGTGATGAAGTCTCCTGATGATTACTCTGATATAGTCAAATCTCAATCATTGGATATATTTGCACAAAAAGAGGATTTTGAAAAGGCTACGAAATATATAGATATGTTTGATACAAAACACTTTTTGATGATGCTAGATAGAGTAAATAGCAAAGATAGTCTAGGACTTACTTATGATATATTGACAGAGTTTGTCAATAACCTAGATTTGGAGTGTGAAGATTTTATCAAGATAGTATCTATCACCAAAAAGTATTTCAAGCCAGATGAGAACTTGAAGCTATTCAAAGGGTATCAATTAGAGAATGATAAGGCACAAAATGCCTATTTGTATCTACTATTTGAGTATGAATTACTAGAACAAGTAAGTGCTTATCTTGCCGAACAAGAGAGTACAGAGTTTTTGAAGTTTAGAGCATTGTATCAACTCAAAAAAGACAATAATATCTTTAAGCTAAAAGATATTATAGATATAGACTATATATGTAATGAAAATAGACTTTACTAATACCCTATATGCCCTAGCTCCTCTAGCAGGGTTTACCGATTTACCATTTCGCTCGGTTGTCAAGAAGTTTGGTGTAGATTTGACTGTGAGTGAGATGATAAGCTCAAATGCTTTGGCGTTTGGTAGCAAAAAGACTATCAAGATGCTGGAGAAACACCCACTAGAAGAGCCATATAGTATTCAGTTGGCAGGTTCTGACCAGATAGTTATGCGTAAGGCTGTTGAGTATATCAATGGACTAGATGGTATCAGTGCTATAGACCTCAATTGTGGTTGTCCAGCACCTAAGATAGTCAAAAATCTACAAGGCTCATCTCTATTGACTGATTTGCCAAAGATGGCAGAAACTATCAGAACTATCAAAAAATACTCCAACAAAGACTATACTTCTGTCAAAATTCGTCTAGGATTTGATGATAAAAATCATATAGAAATAGCCAAGATATGTGAAGATAGTGGAGCAGACTACATAGCAGTTCACGGTAGGACAAAAGCAGGAAGATACAAAGCCCCTGTAGATTATGATGCCATCAGAGATATAAAACAAGCTGTAAGTATCCCAGTAATTGCAAATGGAGATATAACCTCTGCACAAAAAGCCAAATGGGTATTGGAACACACGGGAGCTGATGGGATTATGATAGGTCGTGGAGCTATCGGTAAGCCATGGATATTTCATCAGATTAGAGAGGGATTAGATAGTGTACCATCTTCTCTCATCAAGCAGGTAGTACAAGAGCATTTTGAGCAGATGGTACTTCACTATGGACAATATGGAGCAGTTATATTTCGTAAACATCTACACAGATACTCCAAGCTAGGTTATGAGGGAGCTTCTGCTTTTCGTAATTTGGTCAATACTATAGAAGATACTACAGATATGAGAGAGGCTATAGATGAATTTTTCTCTCAATCGTTTGTGTTGGACTGATTAATCTTTATAATAAATCTAGCACCAATATCTGTATTTATTACAGATAGTTCACCTTTTAGATGTTCTTCTATTATCATCTTTGTCATATATAATCCCAATCCTGTACCGTTTTTCTCATTTTTGGTAGAGAAGTAGGGGTCAAATATCTTGTCTATTATATCTTTTGGGATGCCTCCTGCGTTGTCTTGTATGATTATATATATATTATCTTTGTCTTTTTTAGTCTCTATATCTATTGTCTTTTTTGTATCTATATTTTGTAATGCGTCTTTGGCGTTGTTGATGATATTTATAAGTGCTTGACCTAGTTCATTGGCATAGCTTTTTATAGATATACTATCATCAAGATTGAGTGTTACTATTATATGTTCTTTCTCCAAAATAGGATGAAGTATCTCTATTGTGTTGTATATAGGTTTGGATAGATTAAAGATACTTGTACCTTTTTCTGGTTTGAAAAAGTCTCTAAAATCGTTTATAGTGTTCGACATTTGGGTTATCTGTGATTGTGACCTTTGGTTAAATGTATCCATACTTTCAGCTGTTAATTTACTAATTTTATATTTAAAATATATACCTTGTGTGATGATAGATAGATTGTTTAGTGGTTGTCTCCATTGGTGGGCTATCATACTAATCATCTCTCCCATCTGTGCTAGTCTTGATTGTCTCATCATCAGGAGTTGTTGTTCTTTGTTTTTGTTTACTTCTATACTTATCTGCTCTGCTAGATTTGTATTTAATCTCAAAAGTTCATCTTTAAGCTTCTTTTTCTGTTCTATATCTCTCCAAACAGCATGGACTATATGGCTTTTTCGTTGGTATCCTATATGTGTAAGTACTATCTCTGCCCAAAATTTATTACCATCTGCTCTGATATGTACCCACTCAAAAGAGTTTACTCCATTTTGGAGAGTAATATTTATCATCTCTTTTGCTTTTTCCAAAGAGAGTTGTCCATCTGGTTGATATGTGGGAGATAGTTGAGATGGTCTAAGTGATATGATTTGTTCTTTGTTTTTATATCCTAGTAGTTGGACTAGTGAACTATTACAATCAGTAACTACTCCATCTTTGAGTATAGATATACCATCAGAGGCTCTATCAAATATATTTTGGAATTTATCTCTCTCTTGTTGAATGGTTTTGTTTAGTCTTCTTTGCCTAAAATATGCAAAAAATATTATAAATAGAATGACTATAAAGAGTATAATAGTTTTGATTAGTAGATTATAATCTATCACTGGTTTATAATCTTGTATTCCCCATTGTATTAGTATATTATCTATTTTATTTTTTGGTATGGTTTTTATTATTTTATTTATAATTTTCAAAAGCTTTGGATGTTTTTTGGATACTCCTATTGTTCCATGTAGAGGATGATTATAAAGTTTTGTAGATACTTTGATATTGTGCAGACTATACTCTTGGATGATACTATTTGCATATATAGATGGTACAAGCATACCAAAAACTTCATCGTTTTCTATCTTTTCAAATATTGAGTGCATATCATTATCTATAGATACGACCAACGAAGGATAATAAGCATCCATAAATCCCTTGAAAGCTTGGAGTCGAACTACTAGAGGCTTTTTGTCTAGTATCTTGATATTGTTTATATATGGATGTTTGGATTTGGTAATTATTACGAAATTATCATCTAGTACAGATATAGTTTCACTCATAATATCTGATAGAGGATTATATTTTTGCATCATTGAAGATTTAATATCACATTTATTATTATAAATATTCTCAAAAATCTCTTTGTCATCTTGGCTGATTATCAAATCAGTCTGTAGATTGTAATCCCCTTGTAGTATTTTGAATATATCAGCACTTACTCCTTTGTGTTTGCCATCTTCTATGTACTCTAATGATTGTAGGTTTTTGTGTACGCATAGAGTAAATCTATTGTCTCTTAGATAGTTTTTCTCTTCTTGGGTTAGGTTTAGGTTTTCTTTTGGTTTTTGATATATAAAATCATTTAGTTTGTCTAGTGTATGAAACTCTTTTTTGGTGATATTGTACATTTGGGCTATGCCATTTATCTTTTCTTTGTCTATTTTTCCAAAGTTTTTACCATATCCACTTAGCTTTTTGAGTATTTTTGCTTCATATCTTAGTTCATCTTTTGTTTTATGTAGAGAGTTGTATTTGGTATATATCAAATCAACTACTTCATCTATATTTTCAAAAGCATAATTCCATCCTCTAGTAGATGCTTCGTGCATACTCTCTACTATCTTTGGATGCTTCTTTATCATCTTTGTACTCGTATATAATATATCTCCATAAGCATCAAAACCATAATCTTTGGGACTGAAAGTGACAATCTCTATGCCTCTATTTTTGGCAAGTTGAGGTTCATTTGATATATAAGCCCCCATCATATCAGCATCACTAGATATGAGTTCATCTAGTGTAAATATAGAAGGTACTATATTATAATCTATATTATTTGATTGAAGCATTACTTTGATAGCAATATCTTCCATCCCCGTCTGTAGGGATATATCTTTTCTATTTATATCTTGTATATCTTTGATACCAGTTGATTTGAGTCCTAATAGTATAAATGGAGATTGTTGAAATATAGCTAGTATAGCAGATATAGGTACTCTCCTCATATATGAATATACCAAGGCAGAATCACCTACAGCAAAATCTATCTTGCCACTATTTACTTCATCTACTATATTTATGTCATTTTCTATCTCTCTTATATCTACATCTAATCCCTCATCTGCATAAAATCCTTTCTCTTTTGCTACTATAAAACCAGCAAATTGAAATTGATATTTCCATTTGAGTTGTAGAGATATATCTATCAATTCTTTGGATAGACCTATAGAGATAAATATCATCAATACTATTATCAGCCTCATATTGTACTCTCTTTAATTTTAAGTTTGATATTAAATACTGCTCCATCTTTGTCATTTGATATAGACAAATCACCTTTGCAATGGTCTTCTATGATAGTCTTTGACATATATAATCCTAATCCTGTGCCATTTTTCTCATCCTTTGTAGAAAAATATGGGTCAAATATTTTGTCTATTATATCATCAGAGATACCTCCTCCATTGTCACTTACTTCTAGCATAATATAGCCATCTTTGATAAATGTCTCTATTTTGATATATGGGTCTTCTATATGGTGTTCGATAATTACATCTTCTGCATTTTTGATAAGGTTTAGAAGTACTTGCTTTATCTCATTTGCATAGCTCAAGAACTTATCATCATTTTCTATATTTTGTATGATTTTTATACCTTGATTAGTCAAAGATACCTCTACAATATTGAGAACAGATTTGATTATCTCACCATAAGATGTCTCTTCTTTCTCTTTGTTTGGTCTGAAAAAGTTTCTAAATTCATTGATAGTTTGGCTAAGGTGTTGAGAGTATATAGATATATTTTCACTAGCTTCTACTATATTTTCTGTAGTTGCCCTACCTAGTTGAGCTCTGATACTAAGCTTGGCACTAGTAGCAGATATAGCAGTTAGAGGTTGTCTCCACTGATGGGCTATCATACTTAGCATCTCTCCCATCTGAGCTAAACGAGACTGTTCTATCATCTGTTGGTCTTTTTGTCTATTCTTTTCTACCTCTTCTTCTATCAATTGATATAGAAGTTTATTATCCTCTTTGAGTTTATTTTTGCGTTGTGATGATTGATATATAATAAATAGTATAGATGCTACCAAAAATAGTAATAATATAATATTTCTAACAAAGCTTT
>DAOVZV010000103.1 GCA_030634925.1 Sulfurovum sp. | reverse complement strand
CCACATCAGCTACAACATAGTTAATCTGTACACGATGTTGATTTCTTCCTCTTTTACTTTTTCTATCCATTTTGTCATTTTTGGGATTAATATAATAATTGACACCCAAATAAGTATTAGATGCTTTACCATCTGACGCACTTTTTGCAGAGCTTGTACCTCTAATATCTTTGACAGCTACTTCAACCGTATCTGTGAGAAAATATGTAGCAGTAAGAGCTAGAGTATTCATATCCCAACCATCTACACCTTTAATATTTTCTACATTATAATATTCAGCCTTTAGATTAGTCTCGCCCAAATGAGAGTCTATACCAAAATTCAATACTTTATAGTCTTCTCCAGTATTCTCATTATTGTCTCCATCAGCATTTTTGCTAATACCATAAGAGGCTTCTGTATGTATCGCTTCACCCCAGTCAAACATTACTCGACCCATATAGGCGTTACTTTGGTTTGGTGTGATTTCATCTTTATCATTTTTAGGTGCACTTACAGCTCCTGAACGACCAGTTGCACCTGAGACCATAATATCATATCCAAAACCTTTCCAAGGTCTCTCGTGTCCCATCTCAAGTCCATCAACTTTGCCATCATTGCCAAAACCAATATCTCGTCCAGATACCATAAGTCCAAATGCTCTTTCAAAAGCAAGTTTTTTGTCAAAACCTCTCTTAATCACATCCAAATTCCAACCAGGAATTGTAAATCCCATACCTACGGGAGTCTTAATTACACCAGCTTTTAGTACAGCAGAGTCATCAAAATTATAGGCTATAAAGGCATCTTTTATCACATCAGGTACACCAACACCACCATTATCTGTCCCATCTTTTGCAAAATCCAAGAAAACCTTGGCTGCCAAAGGACCAGAATAATATTTCCATCCTAGTCTAATCCTATCTGCCTCAAAGCCTAAACTAGCTTCATCTCCAAGCTTCGCACCATCTCCAAATTTCACACCAATTTGAGAAAATCCAAAGAATACATGTTTACTTTTCCAAGCATCTTCCTCAGGAGTCTCACTATCAGCATATCCACCTGTACCCAAAAAGAGTAAAGCTCCAGCAATCATACTTAATCTAATGCTTTTTTTATTCATCTTAAAGCCTTTGTTAATTATTTGTTAATTATTTTTATAATAGCAGTATTCTACTTATAATGTAGATAATTAGATGGAATTAGTCTTTCTTTTAAGCGTGATTTGTTTATATGAGATTTTTTGGAGGGGAATATCTATTATTAGATTTATAATAAATGCCCCATCTGCTCTTTCTTTACTTGTAGATAATCCTCATTATAAGGGTTTGCTTCTATTTTTATTGGTAGCCTCTGTGTTATCTCTATATCTCCTAGACTCTCTATCTTTTTAGGATTGTTTGTGAGTAGTTGGAGTCTGTTTATACCGAAGTATTTTAGCATGAACTCTACTATTTCATAAGTCCTCTCGTCTGCTTTGAAGCCTAGTTGGTGGTTGGCTTCTATGGTGTTTAGTCCTGTGTCTTGTAGCGCGTAGGCGTTTACTTTGTTTAGTAGTCCTATATTTCGTCCCTCTTGACGGTGGTATATTATCATTCCACCCTCTTTTGATATGAGTTTTTGTGCGTATTGTAGCTGTTCTCCACAATCACATTTGTTTGAAGCCAATGCGTCGCCTGTTAGGCACTCTGAATGGACTCTGACTATTGGATTGTCTGATAGATTGTCTGTGAATATGGCTAGGTGTTCTTTATCATCTTGCTTGAATGCTTGAATGTTAAATGTACCATATTGGGTCGGTAAAGTTGCGATTTGTGATATTTCTATATTATTCATGGTGAAATTATACTTTAACAATAGCCAATTAATAGTTAATAATCTATATTTATTGTAAAATAACTCAATTTAAATATAAAGGTATGCCTATGTTTGCTCGTTTTAGAAGAAAAAGAATTAATCCAGTACTAAGAGACCTACTCCAAGAGACTCATCTAAGAGTTGATGATTTTATCTATCCACTATTTATAAAAAGTGGTGAGGGTATCAAGATAGAAGTTGGTTCAATGCCAGGTGTATTTCAGATGAGTATAGATGAAGTGATAAAAGAGTGTAATGATTTGAAAGATTTGGGAATATACTCTATTATACTATTTGGTATTCCTGATACCAAAGACTCTGTGGGAAGTGACGCAATGTGTGAACACGGGATAATGGCTAATTCTGTAAGAGCTATCAAAGAGGCTCATCCTGATATGTTTGTGACTACAGATTTATGCTTTTGTGAATATACAGACCATGGACATTGTGGAGGTCTTGACCCAGTGTTAGAGACTGTGGATAATGATATTACTCTAGGCAACTTAGCCAAACAAGCAGTAATCCACGCCAAAGCAGGAGTGGATATGATAGCTCCAAGTGGTATGATGGACGGTATGATTACGGCTATACGCAATGGACTTGACGAGGCAGGATTTGTTAATCTTCCTATTATGTCATACTCTACTAAGTTTTCATCATCATATTATGGACCATTTCGTGATGTCGCAGAGTCTAGTCCGAGCTTTGGAGATAGAAGAAGCTATCAGATGAACCCTGCTAATCGCAATGAAGCAATAGCAGAGAGTGTAGCAGATGAGGCAGAAGGTGCTGATATACTTATGGTTAAACCAGCGTTAGCATATCTCGATGTGATAAGAGATGTCAAAAACAATACGACTCTTCCACTAGCTATATATAATGTATCAGGTGAATACTCTATGCTCAAAGTAGCAGGAAAAGCAGGAGTGATTGACTATGACAAAGTAATGATGGAAACTCTTATGGCATTCAAAAGAGCAGGGGCTGATATTATCATCACTTATCATGCAAAAGAGGCTGCGATATTGCTTGGAAAGTAGTTGGTTTCTATATTAATCAAAATTATTCAAGGGATATAAATGCAGTTTCAAGGTTTTCCAAAAGAGGGTTTAGATTTTTTATCTAATATCATTATGAATAACTCCAAAGAGTATCTTGATGCTCACAGAGTAGAGTATGAACGATTTATCGTTGATGTAAATAAAGCTTATATAGAAGAGATGGGAGAGTTTTTACAGATATTAGTACCATCTATATATGCTGTACCTAAAGTCAATAAATCTCTATTTCGTATATATAGAGATGCTCGTTTTCATAAGCTTGACCCTATCAAAGAGAAGATAGGGATTATATTTTGGCAAGGTGAGACTCATCGTATGCAAAGTAGCTCTTTTTATATGCATTATGAACCTTTTGAAGTGATGGTGGCTACTGGAGTTAGAGCTTTCAAACCTCCTCTTTTGGCTCTGTATAGAGAGTATATTAGAGATGATATAAAAAGAGAAGAGTTACATAATATACTAGTCAAACTAGAAGACAAAGGCTATCAAGTAGTCAAGCCTCAATACAAACGATACCCTGTAGGAATGGATAGAGATGATAGTTTCTCATATCTATATCTATATGGAGCTATGTATTCGTATCATATATATACACCTGATGAGTCGTTTCATAATAGAGAGGTATTGGAGAAACATTTTGCTATATATCAAGATTCATTTGAGCTTCATCAGTGGGTTTATGAATTGTGTTCTAGACAAACATCAAAAAAAAATCATTTACTATAGTTTGCGTAAGATAAAGAGAATATTAGTATAATTATGTCTATTATTTACAGATGAACTTATATAAAAAGGATAAATTATGGATAAGAATTTTATGGTATTTATAGCATTAGGCGTTGGTGCATTGTATTTTGTTACAAATTCAGTCAAAGATATACAAGAGGGTGACCCTGCTTTACAGAGCGAAGAGTACAAGGAGAAGCATCAGTTTGATGGTTATCAAAAGTATGATAGTATTGGTCAATCTATACTAGATGTAGTGGGTGCAGATAGTGATAAACAGATAAAAGCGTGGGATAACTCTAGTCTCAAAAGAGAGTTTTTGACATTTTTCCCCAATTTTGAGGATATGTATTTATTTATAGATGAGAGAGTTCGTGGAGATGAGTTTAAAAATAAGCTTACTGAAGCTACCAAGAATATAGAATATAAATTTTCTTCTGGTTCTTTGGATGCAGAAGGAGCGAAACGAATGCTTCGCTCAATCAAGTAGTTTTATCTACAAGGGTTTGACATATCAGAGCGTTTGGAATATAGATATACTTCAACTCTTCTGTTGAGTGCTTTGTTTTTTGCAGATGTATTTGGTGCTATAGCTTTTTTGTAAGCACAACCTTTGATAGCTGGTCTTCCATTTCTTGATAATAGATTGGCTACAGTATTTGCTCTTTTTTGTGATAATGTTTGGTTGTATCCATATCCACCATCGCTATCTGTAAATCCTGCTACACCGACAACTGTTTTTGGATATTTTGCCAATAGTTGTGCTACTTTTCTTATATTTGCTCTTGACCTAGCTTTTAGTTTGGCAGAACCTGATGCAAACATCATAGGGTCTCTAAACATAATCTTGACATATTTATCGCTCTTTGATACGATTAGTTGTTTATTTGGGTCAAGTCTTGCTAGAGGGTCGTTATTGACTCCTGTACCTAATGCTCTTGCTATTTCATTGGCTTGATTATCCATACTATATCCAATAGCACTACCTACAGCTCCACCAATAACACCACCTACCAATGCTTTTTTGGCATTTCCACCTTTGCTATTGTAGCCAACTAATGCACCAACTATTGCACCTGTTACAGCTCCTGTTTTTGTAGCATTATAACTATCATCTTTGACCAAAGATGGCTCATTAGTACATCCTGAGAGTAGCAACATAGCCACAACTCCTGCGATTAATGGTTGTTTAAAATTCATATTTTATCCTTTAATTATTTGTCACTTATTATATCAAAATCAATCTTTTTTGGCAAACTTCTTATCTTTTTTATTTTTTCTCTCTTGTTTTACTCTATTTTCTTCATTTTTAATATCAGCTATTGCATTCTCTCTTCTTCTCTTCATAAACTTATGTACATCATCATACTCTCGTCTTGTGAAGTATCTAGTCTTATTTGTAGGTAGATTATTTAGCTCAATCCCTCCAAATGCTACTCTTTTTAAGTCCAATACTTGTGCATCAAAATGGGCAAAAAATCTTCTAAGCTCTCGGTTTTTACCCTCTGTGATAGTGACTCTAAGTTTTGAAAATTTCGCACCCTCTGCACGGACTTCAAAATGAGCAAATGGTGCAAACTCCATACTGTAAATCTTGCTCTTTTCATGTGCTCCTGCTCTTGCATCATCAAGTACTAGTCCCTCTTTCATAGCACTTATCATCTCTGGAGTTATGGGTTTGTCTATTTTGAGATTATAAGTACGGTCTAGCCCACTCTCTAATAGAGCAGTAGCTACTTCAGGACTATCGGTCAAAAGTAAAAGCCCCTCAGAAGCATAATCAAGCCTACCTACTGCTACAAAGTGTCTATATTTACCAGAAAGCTTATGATATATAGTAGCTCGTCCTCTATCATCTTTTTTGGTTACAAGTACACCTTTTGGTTTGTTATAGGCTATGATTGTAAGCTCTG
>DAOVZV010000354.1 GCA_030634925.1 Sulfurovum sp. | reverse complement strand
GCTGCTTTGATATATGGCAAGAGTGTTACATGGATATTCATCACAACAGATTTACCAAATTCATGCTTCATCTGACGAATAGTCTCCAAAAATGGTAATCCCTCTATATCACCAGTTGTCCCACCTAGTTCTACTATGAGTATATCTTTGTTCTCACCAGCTTTTATTATTCTCTCTTTTATCTCATCAACTATATGAGGAACGACTTGTATAGTTTTGCCTAGATACTTCCCTTTTCTCTCATTTTCGATGACAGTTTTATATATTAGACCTGTAGTAAAGTTGTTGTTTTGAGTCAAAGATGTATCCAAAAATCTCTCATAGTGTCCCAAATCCAAATCAGTTTCTGCTCCATCTTTGGTCACAAATACTTCACCATGTTCCAATGGACTCATAGTTCCAGGGTCCACATTGATATATGGGTCTAGTTTGAGTACTCCTACTCTTTGACCTGTGTGTTTGAGTAGAGTACCTACACTAGCAGCTGTTATCCCTTTACCTAGTGAACTTAATACTCCACCAGTTACAAATATATACTTTGTTCTATGTTCACTCATCAATCACTGTCCTTATGTACTTATTGGCATAATTATTGTTACAAATTTATCATCTTTGACCACAAAAGGTAGAGATGTTTCATTGAACGCTATTGTAAAGTTTTCACCATCAGTTTGAGATAAAAAATCCAAAAGATACCTGCTATTTAGAGACAAAGCAAATTCACCATCTAATCCAGATGATATATTTATCTCTGTTTTGGCTTCGACATTATCTGTACTTAGTGAATTGAACAATATACTACTCTCTTTAAATGTTATTTTTATCTCTTGAGAAATAGTAGTAATCATCTTGATAGCATCTATCATATCTTTTTTAGGAAGATTAATTTCGTGTTTTGTATGATTTGGTATTATTCTCTGATAATCAGGATATTTACCATTTATCAATTTAGTATAAAATAGATAATTGTTATTTGATATAATCAGATTTGTCTCATCAAAATATATATCTATCTCATCTAAAAAAAGTTTTTGTATCTCTAATATTGCTTTTTTAGGGACAATTATAGACAACTCTTCATTATTAGTACCAGCTATAGAAGCTACTGCCAATCTCTTTGTATCTGTCCCTACCAAATCAGTAGAGTTCTCTTTTATATTTATCAATGCACCATTTAATTCAAACTTTGGATTATTTGTATCTATTGCAGGAGATATTTTTTTGAGATTTTTTATCAGAGACAAAGAGTCAAGTGATATTTTGGGTTTATTTTCAATAGATGGAAAAGATGGATAGTTATTCCAATTAAATGTAGGAAGTTTAAATTGGGAATGTTTTTGTTTTATTACAAGATTATCTTTAATAAGTTCCAAAGTAATATAATCATCTTTTAGTATTCTTATAATATCCAGAAGTTTTTTACCATGGACTGTAAATGAACCTTCTATTTCAATATCTATATTATCAGTAACAATTTCTAGTCCAATCTCCAAGTCAGTAGCTTTGATTATACATCTTTGATTATCAGTTTGAAACAGCAAATGAGAAGTAATTTGTGTAGCATCTTTTTTTTCTAAAAATGGTTGTAAATTAACAAGTATAGATTCTATAATTTGCTTTTGTGATTTGATTTT
>DAOVZV010000153.1 GCA_030634925.1 Sulfurovum sp. | reverse complement strand
TATTCTATGGTCTTTTTTATGCAGACTAGATTGTGTGTGAGTAGGGCAGATTATGTGATATATGTTACGCAAGAGTTTTTGCAGAGGCGATACCCTGCTAATCCAAATAGCTATAGTGTAGCAATATCTGATGTGGATGTGCTAGATGTAGTAGAAGATAAAGTTCTCAACCATAATCATATCATATTTGGCTCAATAGCATTTTTGGATATGAGATACAAGGGGATAGATACGGCTATAAAAGCTCTATCCCAACTTGATGGAGTCTCTTTTGAGTATCATATTTTAGGAGCAGGTAGTATAGAGAAATATCAAAAACTAGCAGATAAACTAGGTATAGGAGATAGAGTATTTTTCGATGGTGTATTATCTCATGATGAGGTTTTTGATTGGTTGGATAGTGTAGATTTGTATATTCATCCTAGTCTTGTGGAGGGATTATCTCGTGCTATCATAGAGGCTATGAGTAGGGCTTGTGTAGTTGTCTCTTCATCTGTGGGTGGAGTAGATGAGCTTTTGGATAGTGATATGTTGTTTCGTCCCGATGATATAATAGGACTCAAAGAGAAGATAGAGTTACTTCTATCAGATAGAGACAAGATGATAGATTGTGCCAAATCAAATGTGCAAAGAGCAAAATCATATCAAAAACTCTCTCTTGATAGAAAAAGAGAGAGTTTTTATAATCAGATTATAGAGTCTCAAAACTCAAAGATGCAGAGTTGATACAGTATCTTTGGTAAGTTGGTGCAGGACCATCTGGAAATACATGACCCAAATGTGAACCACAAGCTCCACAACACACTTCTACTCTCCTCATTCCTAGGCTATCATCTACTATCTCTTCTATATTTTCACTATCTATAGGCTGAAAATAGCTAGGCCATCCTGTGCCTGAGTCGAATTTTGCATTAGAGTTAAATAGTGGAGTTTGGCAACATTTACAGCTATATACTCCACTCTCTTTTGAATCATGAAATTGATTTTGAAATGGTGGTTCTGTACCGTGGTTTAGACATACACTATACTCTAGTGGAGTCAATTCATTTTTTAGTTTTTCTCTATCTAGTTTTATCTTGTAAGACATAGTAATCCTTTTGTTTATTTTTGTAATAATATCATTTTTTCTTTGTATTTAAGTTAGTTTACTCTATGATGTCATATAAACTTTTGGAGACACCATGACTACATTTCAATTACTACTTTTTATTATCGCTGGAGGGATTTTTTATCTCTTTTTCAAACAACTTTTCTCGGGTAATCACCCTAAAAGAGGTATAGATTTTGAAGCCAAAACGGAAGATGAGCAGATAGGAGCGATAAATCAGCCCACTAAGCTTTTCTCTCGACCGACAGTAGCACCTACTCGTATCGACCAACTATTTGAGATGGCAGATATTGCTATAGAAAAAGAGGACTTTGATGAAGCCAAAAAGGCTCTAGGTTCTGCTCTTATCATAGATGGTAAAAATATACATGCCTTGCAACAGATGGGTTTTGTCTCTATTCATACAGAAGATTTCGCAGAAGCCAAAGAGTGTTATGAGACACTACTAAGTATAGATGCTGATGATGATATGGCTCACGCACTACTTGCCAATACTCTACACAAGCTAGATAGTGATACACAAGCCCTCATCCATCACAAAAAGGCTATATCTTTGGATAGTGATTATGCACCTCACTACTTTAATTATGCCAATACTCTATATGATATGGAAGACAAAGATGAGGCATTGGTTCAATATACAAAAGCCTATAGCCTAGATACTAATTTATCTGAAGCCAAAGAGATGATAGAAAAGCTAGGAGGTCTATAATGGGTAAGATAGATTTTTTTACGCAAGAGGCAACGGAAGATATACTATTTCGAGTGACTAGCGTCTGTGCTGAGTGTTATAGTGATATTTCTGTAGGTGATACTATATATTATGATATGCAAGATTATCGTTATTTATGTAAGTGTTGTCAAGAGAAATTTGTCAAAGCTCATAGCTCATCTATGGATATAGATGAGACTATAGGACTATTTTGATTCAAAGAAGTCGTCTTCAGTAGTCTCTTTTGGAGCTTCTGATACTTCTTTTTTGGGAGTAGCTTTTTTGGCTTTTGGAGCTACTGGTGTGATTTCTTGATATGTGGACATAGTCCCTATCATCCTACCACCTTCTTCTGTACGGATGTTTTTGACGGTTATTTCACCCTCTACAAATCCTTTTTCTCCTATCTCTAGTATCTTTGATGCGATTACTTTACCATGAACCTTACCATGCACTGATATAGTTTCACACTCCATATTGGTAGTCTCTATAATACTATTTTCCAATACATCTATTCGTTCATGACCTATTACTTCACCAGTTACATTGCCATCTATGCTAATATTTTTGGCATTGATATGTTTGGATACTATACCAGTCTTCATTACTTCTAGGTTATCACACTTGATAGTACCTTTTAGCTCACCATTTATGATAACTGTATTTGCTGTGATATTACCCTCTATGCTACCACTTTGACCGATGATTAGAGTGTTGTTTACAGATACATCACCGATGATTTTGCCCTCTACTTGCATACTATCTGTCCCTTTGAAGTCCCCTGTGACTACCATAGAAGAGGCGATGAGAGTAGAAGAGTTTATTCTCGCAGAAGTAATCTTTTGTGGTACACTGCTTTGTGACTTTTTATTTCCAAATATGCTCATAATATTTTCCTTTTTGATTTTATTTGATAGATAGAGAGCTAACGCTATCTACCATCTTGAAGATATTGTCCCAATCGACACTATCTACTCTAGCTTTGATATATTTACTATTGCTTACATCCCAATTGACAAAAGATTGAGGATTTAACCATTTGTTCTTGTATCTTACCTCATAATGAAGATGAGGCTCAATACTTTTACCACTATTTCCTACATATCCTATCACTTGTCCCTTTGTGACAAAATCACCCTTTTTGACACTATAACTACTCAAATGTCCATAAGCACTCTTGAACCCATAAGAGTTGCTAATAAGTACATAATTGCCATAGTTTCCTTTGTTTTTGGCATATTTGACCAGTCCACTAGCCGTAGCATATACTGCCACACCCTCTTTGGCAGGAAAATCTATACCCTCATGAAAATCTTTTTTCTGGGTTATTGGGTGTGTTCTATATCCAAAAGGACTAGAAACTTTCTCATAATCAAATGGTTTTCCATTTGGAATACTAGCAAGAAGTATAGCCTTTCTTATCAACTTCAATTTATCCTCTTTGGGCATAACAGGAGGTGCTGGAGTCTCTTGGACTACTACAGTAGGCTGAGATACATTGGTTTCTGTGATAGGATGTGTGGAAGTACTCCCTACCTCTAGTGAGGATACTTGATTTTGTAGAGAGTATATATAGAAGATAGTCCCAGCAATAACAAGTAATATTATAGATACCACAAAGTACAAGATTTGCTTGATATTTGATGGTACAGAGTATTGTCGTGAGCCACGGACATCACTTACAGTAAGTATAAGACAGTTATTCATAGATTTCCTTTTATGTATTGTATCGAATTTAAGTAACTTAAATTGCTTAAATTTATGTTTTTGTATGCTATATCAAATGCCGTACCATGGTCCACTGATACTCTTGTGATAGGTAGGTTTAGTGAAACATTGATACCCTCATCAAAATATAGAGCCTTTAGAGGTGCTAATCCTTGGTCGTGGTACATCGCTATATAGTAATTGTATTGTTTTCTCATAGCTGGTATAAAAGCCACATCAGGGACAAGAGGATGGCTAAATATATCAACTCCTATAGATGAATTGGCACTATCTATAGCCTCTGATATAATCTCCTCTTCATCTCCTAATACTCCATCATCTCCTGCGTGAGGATTGAGACCTAGTACTCCTACTTGGGTAGATGGTTTTACGCTATTATAAAAGTCCAAAAGAAACCTTGTCAAATCTTCTTTATTGATACTTTTTGCTACATCTTTGAGAGGTATATGTTCTGTAAATAGTGCTACAAACATCTCATCACAACCCAACATCATAATAGCTTCACAGTCCAAAAAGTCTCTTAGAGCGTCGGTATGACCTTTGTAATTTACTCCTGCTAACTCCCATGCCTTTTTGTGTATTGGAAGAGTGGATATGGCATCTATCTTACCACTTTTTGCCCACTCTACAGCCTTGACAAATGATGAATATGAGTATGTCCCACTATCTTTACTAACACTACCTGCTTCTATCTCGAAATATGGAGCTATATCTTCTACAGTCTCCAAATCATCAGGTAT
>DAOVZV010000108.1 GCA_030634925.1 Sulfurovum sp. | reverse complement strand
GGAATGTGAAAAAAGATAGGATATTGGGTAGGTTCGATTTTATCGAACATTGAACATACCCAATATTTAGTTATTAGAAATTATATCCTAGTCTTACGATAGTTTTGGTATCTGTATTGTCAAATCCTACAGGTGGTAACCCATCGTATCTTATCTCTTCTTCTATAGTCAAGCTTAGTTTCTCTGATACTATAACTGTAAGTCCGATTACTGTTAATAATTCATAATCATTTGAGAAGTCATCTATACTCTGCATAGCTCCTAATTTGATATAAAACTTACTTGTATCACTTATCTTATTCTCATACTCTAGGTACTCATTTAGTGAGCTAAATTCATTTGTTGCTTGTGCATTACTAAATTCTTCTGTATTGTATGCAAATCCCACTTTGAGTTTGAGGGAGTGCTTATCATTAGCAAAAATTTCTTTTCCAAAACCTCCACCTAGAGCTATTTTGTTGTCATAATTGGTAAATTTATTTTTCAACCAATCAATAGAGAGATATATGAGCCAACTATCTGTCAAATACTGTTCCAAATCTAAATTAGCTAGATACTCTTCATTATCAGTTACACCATTATTTTTTGTCATAAATACACTGGTATCAAATAACATCTTGAGAGGTTTGGAGTTATAACTATCTATTGTAGATGATAGGCTATATTTACCATTTAGATTTAGAGTATCAGAGTTACCTGTAGTATTGGCAAATCCTATATTTATACTCTGCTTTGTCTCTTTTGAAGCATCATTTGACTTATTGTTGCTATATGTAGCTTCTACATCACTTACTTCTATCATCTCCACAGCCATTAGAGTTGAAGATAGTAGAAGTAATAATACTAATTTTTTCATTATTTATCCTTTTTAATTTAATAGACTAAAAAACTATCTGTCCATCATTTTGCATTCTTTGGATGATGCCTTTTGCCATTTCGTGTCCTTGGTATGCTGATTTGCGACACCATTCTATGGCTTTTTCTTTGTTCTCTTCACATCCTAGTCCCATATCGTACAATGCACCTAGATTGAATTGGGCTTTTGCATTTCCTGACTGGGCTGATTTGTTAAACAAGAAAAATGCTTTTTTGTAGTCTTGACTCACTCCTCTACCCTCTCTGTACATTGCACCTAAATTATTGTATGCGTCCATATTACCTCTTTTGGCAGACTCTTCATACCAAAAAGCACTTTCACTTTCGTTTTTGATACAGCCCTCGCCATTTTCTAGCATCAATGCTACTTCAAATTGAGCCAATGGTACTTCTCTAGTGGCTGATTCCAAATAATATTCATAAGCTTTTTGGGTATTTTGTACTACTCCATAACCTCTGAAATATAGATAACCTAAATAGTAAAAGCTTGTAGGTTCTTTTTGTTTTTCTAGTGCTGTATATAACTCATAGGCTTTATCATACTCTTTTGCCATTAGTGCTTTGTATGCTTCTTGTATCATTTATTTTCTCCAGATATTGATTTTGGATTATAGCATATTTTTGGAGAAGTCTCCTCCATCTATCAAGAGTTCTGTAACATCACTAGTAGGAATAGGCTTAGAGTAATAATAACCTTGAATATTTATACATCCATGTTCTATGATGAAATCTTTTTGTGCTTTAGTCTCTACACCCTCTGCAATAATCCTAAGGTTCAGACTTTTGGCAAGAGCGATAACAGCTTTTGTAATACCTGCATCTTCTTCATCATCTGGTAAGTCTCTGATAAATGCTTGGTCTATTTTTAGTTTGTCAATTGGTAGTTTTTTGAGGTATGTCAATGATGAATATCCTGTTCCGAAATCATCTATAGCTAGTTCTATACCCATATCACTAAGTTTCATAAGTGTTTTAATCGCTTCTTCTGGATTTATCATAATCTGACTCTCTGTCACTTCTAGTTCAAGCCACTCTGGCTTACATCCTGTCTTTTGTATAAGTGCCTCAAATACTTCAATAAAATCTTTTTGTTGGATTTGCTTCACAGACAAATTCATAGCAAGTACCCCTGGATTTAATCCATCTTTGTACCATTTGCCTATTTGAGTCATAGCAATCTCCATAATAACTCTATCTAACTCTACTATCAGACCAGTTCTCTCTGCCAAAGCTATAAATTGGCTAGGAGAGACCAATCCCATAGTGGGATGTTGCCATCTTACTAGTGCTTCCATTCCTATCATTTTGTTTGTTACGCCATTTACCTGAGGTTGATAATAGACTATAAACTCTTGATTTTTGAGTGCATTTCGGAGGCTTGTCTCCATTACAACTCTCTCAAATGCTAGTTCTGTCAAACTAGAGTTATAATATTGGAAGTTATTTCTACCTTCATCTTTGGCTTTGTACATAGCAGAATCTGCAAATTTGAGTAGATTTTGAGCAGAGTTACCATCATCAGGATAGATACTTATCCCTATACTACTAGATACATAAAGAGTATGCTCTCCTACCTCCATACTATTTGACAAAGTTTTTAGTATTTTATTGGCTATAAAAGAAGCATCTTGGGCTTGATTTAACTCTTCCAAAATGACGGTAAACTCATCTCCTCCAAGTCTAGCTACTGTATCTTCACTCCTTATAGTCTCTTCTAGTCTCGAAGTTACTATTTTTAAAATTTCATCACCCACAGCGTGACCTAAAGAGTCATTAATCTCTTTGAAATGGTCCAAATCTATAAACAAAAGTGCAAATTTGGAGTAGCTTCTTTTCCCTTTTTCTATAGCTTGTTCTAGCCTATCAATGAAAAGAACTCTATTTGGAAGTCCTGTAAGAGCGTCATGATGGGCTTGATGATTTAAAATACTTTTTTGTTCTCTAAGTTCATCTTGGATTACGAGATGTTCTGTAATATCTCTTGATGATTCGATAATACCAATACAATTATTGTCTTTGTCAAATAGTGGACTAGCAGAGAGTTCTATATAGCGATTATCTCCATCTTTTGTATTGTGATTATGTACAACTCTTGTATGTTTTTGGGTATCCAATACTTCTCTTAGAGGACAAGGATGATTGAACCCATCACATGGAGTAGAACGATAATGAGATATTTCATAACATTTAGGATTTAGCTTATCTGCTACACTTATATCTTCCAAAGATGCTATTAGAGTACTATTCATTATCTCTATTGTATAATCTTCTTTTATAACCATAATAGGGTCATCAATACCATCTATAATTGATTGTAGATATATATGTTGTTCTTTGAGTTTGTTTTCTGCTTTTTTGCGAATAGTAATATCTTGTGAGTAGCCTATCATTCCAACAGCATTACCCTTATCATCTTTTAGTAGAGATAGAGATAAATCAGCATCTATAATTTTACCTGATTTTTTGATTAGATGAACTTCTGTATGAAATTCTCCATCTTTTATCAACACTTCAATATTTTTCCCTAGAGACTTATAATCTTTTTCTATGTATAGTTTACTTATATGTTTGCCTATTATTTCATCAGCCATATAACCCAACAAAATTTCTGAACCATTATTAAAATTAGTAATTATACCTTCCATATCAGTCGATATAACACTATCATGGATTTGTTCAATCATCTGTGCTTGTTGAGTATATTTGAGCTCGATAGCCTTTTGTTCGCTAATATCAGTATGCACACCTATCATACTATAGGCTATATTTTCCTCATTGTATCTGATTAATCCTCTACCTAATATCCATATCCACTTACCGTTCTTGTGCTTTAGACGATGGATTGTCTCTATATTCTTCTCTTTGGCTTCTATAGCCTTTTGAACACTAATCATTATCTCATCTATATCATCAGGATGGACTCTACTTTGCCATGTGGATAGATGAGGTTCTAGTTCATTCTCAGCATAGCCCAACATATTCATCCATTGTGAAGAGTAAAAAGCACGATTATCAAGCATATACCACTCATAAACACCTGCATTATTTCCCAAAAATGCCAACTCCATACGACT
Organism: Sulfurovum sp.; assembly: GCA_030634925.1. Classification (GTDB taxonomy): domain Bacteria; phylum Campylobacterota; class Campylobacteria; order Campylobacterales; family Sulfurovaceae; genus Sulfurovum. The sequence goes on along the minus strand of DAOVZV010000108.1, from coordinate 1,458 downwards.
CTTGAGATTATCCATCTCTTCTGATTTTCTATGCTCTTTCGTAATATCTCTGGATATTCCCAAAACACCTATAATAGTACCGTTCTTATCTTTAAATGGTGTCTTGGATGTATCCAATAATACTTTGTCTCCATTAGGATACTCCACCCACTCTTTATTGACAACAGGTTCATCTCTATCTAGCATCTCTTTATCTTTGGTACAAAAGAAACTACCTATCTCTTCACCAAACAACTCTATATCTGTTTTGCCTACAATATCTTTATTATTTTTACCAACAAATTTTTCAAAAGCTTCATTACACCCTACATATCTACCACCATTAGTGATATAATCTTTATAAAATATTAAATCTTTTGTAGAGTTCAAAACAGAATTGAGTATAGTATTTTGTTCATTTAATCTCTTTTGTGGTTCGACTAGAGATATTTTGATTAGCTTAACCAATAGTACCCAAAAAGATAAAAACTTAAAGATATGTCCAAATAGATTTGTAAGACCATAAGAGTCTGTATATAGCGTAAAAAAAATTTCTGCTATGATGGTAAATATAATAGCCATTTGAATAGCTTCGTATATATTTATATCAAATTTATCCTTATGAATACTATTTAGTTTCAAAGTGATTAGCAAAATCAAGATTATCATATACTCCCAAAAAACTTTTAAATCACTCAATCCACTCTCTTTTGTGAAAAGTTCCAAAGGAAAGTACATAGCTAATATCAAAGTAAATATAGAATACAAAGCAAACATAATTGTTATCTTTAAAATAGAAAAATCTTTATTCCTAAGTAATAAAGCAAAAAGCAAAATCATAGCTTCCAAGAAACGAGTAAAAATCCAAAATGTCAAAGTAGTATTTGTATCAAGAATATCATATAAATTCATACCTGGATAAGTTTGAGTATGCAATATATCCAAAACCCCAACCCAAAAAAACCCCAATCCCAAAAATAATAAATATCTATTTTTCGTAAGATTATAAGTATAATAAGTAGTAAAAGATATACTAAAAGCCACAAATACAGAGAAATATTCAGCAAATGAATGAAAAGCAAGATAACTAATATGATGTCGTGTATAAATCATAATAAATATCAAGATAACTGGAATAACTACACTGGTTGAATACTTAAACTTTGTAATATAATTTATCAAAATCGTACGCCCACTTTTTAATTGAGATAATAACTAAATTAAGCATAATGATAGCTTCACCTCCGACTATCTCTCAAACTCTTCAATAGCTTATAAGAGTTCTCATACTCACCCTCAAAAAACTTCAATAACTCTCGATATTGGCTATTTGTCTCTATTATTTCTATAGTATCTCTGTCTAATGGCTTTGAGCTTATATTATATTCAGATAATAGCTCTATATACTCTCTTCTATTTTTATTGTCTATGATTATGGGTAAATAACCATTTTTGAGTAGAGGTATATTTGATATTAGT
>DAOVZV010000329.1 GCA_030634925.1 Sulfurovum sp. | reverse complement strand
ATTGCGTCATCTCATAATAGAAGCCAATAACGAAAGAGGCATCTATGTACCAAATGATATATTTCTAGGTACAAATAATGATACCAAACACAACCATATCACACTCAATGCTAGTGATGGTGAAGATGTAAGAGGAGTATTGCTTTATGGGATTAATTCATCAGGTAAATCATCTCTGATGAAAAGCATAGGACTCTGTGTGATATTGGCTCAATCAGGATTTTTCGTACCTGCTGTAGAAGTTCGTATGGGACTATATGAGAAGATATTTACAAGAATTGTATCACAAGATAATCTATACAAAGGATTATCCACTTTCGCAGTAGAGATGATGGAACTCAAAAATATATTTAACCGTGCCAATCAGCGTTCACTCGTATTAGGAGATGAGATTAGCCAAGGGACAGAGACACAATCAGCCCTAGCCATAGTCTCTTCTTCTATACTCAAACTACTCTCACTCAAAGCCACATTTATATTTGCCACACACCTACATCAGCTTAGTAATATAGACCAACTCAAACACCTATACAACCTCATATTTCTACATCTAGGTATCAAATACGATGAGACAAATGATACACTCATCTACAATAGAGTCCTACAATTAGGCAAAGGAGATAGCCTATATGGACTAGAATTTGCCAAGTCATTACACATGGATAGCGAGTTCCTAAAGACAGCCCAAACCATCAGAACAAGTCTAACCCACAATCCAAATCAAATCAAAAATATACAACAACAAAAAAGCTCCAAATACAACAAAACACTCTATCTAAGTAAATGTGCATTATGTGACCAAAGCGTAGAAGAAGTACACCATATCACTCCACAAAAAGAGGCAAATACCCAAGGACAAATAGACCACTTCCACAAAAATCACAAATACAACCTAATCCCACTATGCAAAAACCATCATAGACTAGTACACGAAGGCAAAATCAATATATCAGGATTTGTAATGACAGAAGAGGGATTGAAACTAAGTTATGTTGTATTGGAGTAAAATCTACTTCTTAATAATTACCAAAATAGGCAACATACCAAAATAGCTCAAAGTACCAAAAGCTTGATTGACATTCATATCAGGCTTTATCTCCAAAATCATAGACTTAACAGCCTCATCATCCAAATCACCCATATAATCACCCTCACCATGGTCTTCTTTGTATAGTTTTACTAAGCGATGTGTAGGTTTCTTCTCTTCGTATTTCCAGATTTTCATTGTTTGTCCTAGATTGTTTTTGATTTAATATCATATTTTACTATTGCCACTTATATCTATCTCTTAATTTACTTAATTGATAATGATTAAAAGGAAAAAGCTTCTCATGCATTAATCTTCCTATAACTATAGAAGGCTTTATATTTAATTGATAGCTAAATTGTAATATTTTATCTTCTGTAAAATATTTTTTATTAATAAAATTTTGAAAATCTTTTTTAGGAATTAAAAAATCTTTTGCAAACTCATTTGCTTCATTTTCTTGTTTTTCTAAAGCTGGATTATCATAACTATCTTCAAGAAATAGTTCTCTTTTATTATGCAAAAGTATATGTGCTATCTCATGGAATAAACTAAACCAAAATATATCAGAGTACCCTCCTCTAATAGTCATTATGACTACAGCTTTACTTTTATTATTTAGCCAAAAAGTAGCACCATTTACTTTTGTTTTTTGAAAATGAGGCAACATAATAAAAGCAACTCCACAACTAGATAATAACTCTTTTAACTTGATGATACTTTCATTTATATCATTTAAGTTCATAAGATTTTTTAAAGTAGGCAAAATATTTTTGAGTCTATTTTTATCAAATAATTCTGTCTCTATCTCTTGT
>DAOVZV010000346.1 GCA_030634925.1 Sulfurovum sp. | reverse complement strand
CATGAATAAAAATAGCTTTTGTTTTCATAATAGAAGCTTCAGTATCTTCATAGATTGAATCTAATGCTTTCTTGACAGGTATCCATGCTTTTTTACTTTTTATTACACTAAGTTTAATCTCTTTGTCTTCAAACTCTTTTGAGATATGGTCTATCAAGTCTTCATACTCTTTCATACTCTTTCATACTCTTTTTGAGAATATCTTTGGGGTTACTATATGGAATACCTGAACCCACCAAAGCATAGCTCTCAAGCATTAGCCGTACATTGGACATCTGCCCACCCAAATCCAAAACAACTTGTAATTTCGCATCTATTTTCTCTTTTGCTTCTATATTTATCAACATAGCCATAAATATAGCTACAAAATATATAATTTTTACTCTTTTCAAATAATTATCCCTTTTTATATAATCTAATCAATTATTAAATATTAGTTAAAATTATAGCTGAAACAATAGTTTTATACAAGATTAATTTGATTAAGTAATAAATATTATAAGATTTGTTGGGAAAGTAGAGTAATATAAGTTACTTTAAGTAACTTATACTATTGAGAATAAAGACGCGTAGGGTGGATTTATCCACCATTTATTATAAGTATTGGTGGATAAATCCACCCTACAAATTCTAATTTTTATATGTTTTATTTATATATACTCTTCAAATGTTCCATCTTCTTTCCCATATTTAGTAGAGTCATATCTGCTATAGTTAGAGCCATCATAGCCTCGCATACTATTGTACCTCTCAATGCTACACAAGGGTCGTGCCTACCTTTGAGATTACAATCTACTTCTTGATTGTCTGTGGTGACTGTTTGTTGTTCTTGAAATATTGATGGAGTTGGTTTGAAGTGTGTTTTGACTATTATCATGTCTCCATTGCTAATCCCTCCCAATATTCCTCCAGAGTGATTGGATGTAAATCCATCTTTGCGAATGTGGTCGTTGTTTTGGCTTCCTCTTAGGTGAGAGCTTTCTACTCCATCACCTATCTCTACTGCTTTTACAGCATTTATACCCATCATCGCTTCTGCTAGTATGGCATCGAGTTTATAATATAATGGCTCACCCAATCCTATTGGTACTCCTGTTGCTATGGTCAAGACTACTCCACCTACTGAATCGTGTCTCTCTTTGGCATCTAGTATTGCCTTTTTTTGACTCTCTTCTGTGTTTGGGTCTAGTGTATATACTGGTGATGTCTTGGCATAATCGAAGTCTCTAGCTTCTGATTTGATACCATCTACTTCAGATACACCACTTTGGATAGATATACCTAGTTCTTTTAGCATTAGTTTGGCTATCGCTCCACCTGCTACTCGTGAGGCAGTCTCTCTTGCTGAGCTTCTACCTCCTCCTCTGTAGTCTCGGATACCGTATTTGTGATAATAGGTGAAGTCTGCGTGTCCTGGACGAAATAAATCTTTGACATTATCATAATCTTTGGATTTTTGATTGGTATTAAATATCACCATAGCTATCGGTGTCCCAGTACTAAGACCCTCAAATACACCTGATAATATCTCAAATTTATCATCCTCTTTGCGTCCAGTTTCTAGTTTGCTTTTACCAGGTTTGCGTCTATCTAGTTCACTTTGGATAAACTCCTCATCTATGCTTAGACCTGCTGGTACACCATCTAATATACAGCCCAATGCCTTGCCGTGAGACTCTCCAAATGTAGTAAGT
>DAOVZV010000046.1 GCA_030634925.1 Sulfurovum sp. | reverse complement strand
TGTTGTGCTATATGATTATACTCACCATGAACTGGCAAGAAGAATTTTGGTTGGACTAATCTAAGTATGAGCTTTTGTTCCTCTTGTCCTGCGTGACCTGATACATGAATATCTGGGAACTCTTTGTATCTTACAGTCACACCAACCTTGATTAGCTTGTTCATTAGACCAGATACAGATGCCTCATTACCTGGGATAGCAGATGCAGAGATGATGACCGTATCAGATGGCTTTAGCTTGATATGTCTATGCTCATCTGTTGCCATTCTATTCAACGCAGCCATAGTCTCACCTTGAGAACCAGTAGTGACGATGAGTATCTCATTTTCAGAGTATTTTGGTATTTCGTGTACTTCGATAAAGTGCTTATCTTCTATATCTACAAAGCCCAATGCTCTACAAGTCTCTACATTTCTCTCCATAGACCGACCGATTACACATATCTTTCTTCCATACTTGACACCTCTATCCATAGCTTGGTATATACGGTGTACATTTGATGAGAATGTGGACATAATCACTCTACCTTTTGCCAAATCAAATAGAGTATCAAAAGTCTTACCTACTACCTTTTCACTTTTTGTAAATCCTGGGTTATGAGAGTTGGTAGAATCAGAGAATAGACACAATACACCCTTTGCTCCATAATGAGCATAACGGTGCAAGTCCATTGTGTATCCATCAATTGGAGTATGGTCTATCTTGAAGTCTGCTGTATGTATCAGAGTACCTGCTGGAGTCTCAATAGCAAGAGAACAAGCATCTATAATAGAGTGAGTATTGTGTAACCACTCTATCTTCATATCTCCTATATCATATATCTCTCTTTTGGTGACAAAATTGAAATATTTAGTATCAGCACTAAGTCCATGTTCATTGAATTTATTCTCTATCATAGCAAGAGCCAAAGGTGTAGCATAGATAGGAAATTTGAGCTCTTTAAATAGATAAGGCATCGCTCCAATATGGTCTTCGTGACCATGAGTGATGATTATTCCTTTGATTTTGTTCTTGATAGTATGCAGATAAGAGAAATCAGGCACAAGAATATCAACTCCGTGCATAGTCTCATCAGGGAAACTCATACCCACATCAATCACAATAGCACTATTCTCTGTCTCAAGTACAGCCATATTTCCACCAATTTCACCTAGTCCTCCTAGAGGAGTAAAGCGTATCTTGCCTTTACCTGTGGGGTCTATCTGTCTCCATGGGTTCATCCTAGCTTGTTGAACTTTGGTATTTTTATCTATAGATTCCTGCATAGTACTACTTACAGTAGTTACATTCTTTCTCTTGTTCCTATTTCTATTTTGATTTGATTTATTAGGCTTTTGATTGTACTTATTGCCATTTGGCTTAGCATTTGGGTTCGGCTTGGAATTTGGGTTTGGTTTAGCGTTTGGGTTTGGCTTTCTATTTGGGTTAGAATTCTTGTTTTGATTTTGGTTTGGATTTGGTTTTCTGTTTGGATTTGGCTTGGCACTATTTGGTGTTGCCTTATTTTCTCCTGCTGTATTCTGTCTGTGTGGATTTGGCTTTCTATCTCTAGGAGTTCTTTGCTCTTGACTTGGAGAGTTTTTTGCGTTTTGATTGTTGTTGTCCATCTAAATAATCCTTTAGTTCATTATATATATGATGATAAATGAGTGTCGTCGCTTCATGAGGTCTTAGATTTGTATCCAAATCCAATTTTGTAAAAGTCTGCTCGATTATATCTTTTGGGAATGAAGTCACCAGATTTTTAGATAGCTTTTTGCGTGGCTGTGCAAAGGCTATCTTCAAAAACGCTTCAAACTTCTCATCATTCATAGATTTAGTCTTCTCTATCAAAAGGACTGCTGATGTCACATTGGGAGGTGGTACAAATGCTTCAGGTCCAACCTCAAAACATAACTTAGCCTTCCCAATACTAGATGCCAAAACACTAAGAGCAGAAAACTCTTTTTCTTTTGGTAACGCAGAAAATTTGATAGCAACCTCTTTTTGAACCATTACCAATATAGATTGGCAAAGCTCATCTTTGAATGCTTTTAATATAATACGAGTAGCAATATAATACGGAAGATTAGCTACTAGATGATACGGCTCATCTATTAGACTATTTCTATCCCAATGCTCAAGCACATCTCCACAACGCAATTGAAAGTTACCATCTATGATAGGCTTTTCAAATTGAGTATTAAGATGCTCACATAATCTTTTATCAACCTCAAATGCTGTGACATTTCTAAGCTTTACAAGCTCTTTGGTTAAATCACCTAAGCCAGGTCCAATCTCAACTACTTTTAGCTCGTCATTGGGCATCGCTTGGATGATTTTGTGCAGATACACATCACTCTTCAAAAAGTTCTGACCAAACTTCTTTGAAGCAAATTCTGCTAAATTTTCAATAATCATACTATAATCTACCTTTACACTATATATTAATGGCATTTTAGCATAAATATATGTGATAAAGCAGACATCTTCAACTACTTTGAAAAAGAGTTGAAGATATTATAATCTATTTTTGACTCTTACTACTATCTTTCTTTGGCTTTTTCTCTGTTCTTTCTCTATTTTTTGTTTTATTCTTTTCTTTCTTTGGCTTTTTCATATCTTTAGTTTTTGTATCTTTTTGATTTTTTCTCTCTCTCTTACTATCTACACCTTTTGTCTCTTTTTTACTATCTTTCTTTGAGTGTGATTTTGATTTTGATTTTGGCTTTGATTTTTTATATACATCATTTTTGATATTACTTTCCAATGATGCACCCACACCCTTGACTTCTCTTATATCTGACATAGATTTAAATGGAGTTGATTTTCTATACTTAATTATAGCATCTGCTTTTTTTGAACCCACACCTTTTATCTTCATTAGCTCAGCTTTTGGAGCTTTATTCAATTGTCCTACACTCATACCAAAAGATATACCTGTAGCCACAGCCACTATAGAGATTAATTTTATCACAGTTTTTATCATAGATTGTCCTATATTTATTGAAGTATTATTTACATAATCTAATATTATTATACCACACAACATCTTGTTATCTTATCTCAATTTTACAAAAGGTATGTGAGTATATTATTTTGTTTCGATTGGTGTCGTATTATATAAGATTTTTAATAGGACTAAACGACCACCCTCTTAAAGAGGGTGGGTTTGTATAACGCTTTAAAAAACGGATACAGGTTAAAACCTGTATTATGACTCAATTCCAAAATCATTATCTCCTTTAGGTTCAAAATGATGTTCGATATAATTCATTATCATCTCTCGTGTAACCTCTCCTGCTGTAACACAAAAATATCCCCTTGCCCAAAAATGTTGTCCCCAATATTTCTTCTTCAACTCTGGAAATGTTTCAAACAATTTTCTTGAACTCCTACCTTTTATTCTCCTCATTATTTCACTTGGTGCTATATTTGCTGGTGCTGACACAAAAATATGTATATGATTTGGACTTACTGAACCTTTTTTTATCTCTATTTCATGCATATCACATGTTTGTTTTATTAAATCTCTTACTTTATATCCTATATCACCTTTTAAGACATGATATCTATATTTTGTTACAAATACAAAATGATACTCTATTTTATATACTGTATGACTCCCATATCTATAATCCATAATCTCTCCCTTTTTTGATATTATATCAAATTCAGAGGATAGCAGATAAATCTGTCCGTCTTTAAGACGGAGGTTTTAACCTTTTGGGAGACTAATAAAAATCCTCTAGGTAAACTTAAAGACTTTGTAGAGTGTGAGTTCAACAATCAGGTAGGATTTACAATTTCAAGAATATTTACCTCACATCTCAAAAAGGTAAAATTTGGATACTATAGGGATGAGGAAAGAGAGCTATTTGATATAGTCAAAGAGTATATAGATACAATACCAAAAGATGAGTGGGTATCTATAACCTTTTAAGATACTCAGCATATAGAGATTCAGCATTTTATTATGAGAATAGAGCTAAAACTAATAAAAGAGCCAAAGGAGTAGATTATATCTCTGTATGGGATGGATTAAAGTATATCAAGCTTACACCATTGGGTCAATATATCTTTGGTTTTAGCAAAACTTATGCTCCCAAAGAGATAAAAAAGTCCAAGAGTCAGCTCAAATTTGATGAGTACAAGCCTATCATAACAGTAGAACCTACAGATGTAATATCACTTACCAAGATAGAGCAATTTACAGAAAAATATGATACCAATAGATATATACTAAGCTACAATAAGATATTTAAAGATTGCAAAAGCTATAAAATGGTAAATATAAAAATAGATAGCTTTTATAGTCAAATAGAAGCCAATCCTCCACAAATATTTAAAGTATTTTTTGATAATATAAAAGATAGAGCCAATAGACTCAAAAGAGACCTAAAGCAAGTAGTCATAGACCTAGATAATAATTCAGAGCTACTAAACCTATTTATGACCAATAAAAAACTCCAAGATATTATCATAAAAGCCCAAGGATACAGAATCATTGTAGAAAAAAATAATATGGCTAAACTTACCAAAATCTTAAAAGATAATGGATTTTTTGTAGATTTTTAGAGTTACTTTATAAAATCCTCAAAACTCCTATCCATAGCCCAAGTTTTTGAGCCAAGCCATGGGAAGTGTCCATATATTATAGATATTTCTCTACTAGCATCTTTGTCTTTTTTGATAGCGTGTAGATATAATGCTACTGCTAGAGATGTCCTATCAGCTCCCATCTTGCAGTGGATTAGTATAGGTTTGGGTGCATTTTTGATGATTTCTACTATTTTGTTCATCTTTGCTTTGGATATAACTTTTCTATCAGGGATACCGAAATTATAGTGAGTTAGATTATTATCTTTTGTATATTTTATCTCATCTGTGTACCACTTTTTGGTATTTTCTCCTCTTAGATTGAGGATAGATTTAATATTATTTGTTTTTATATAATATGGCATATTAAATGAAAATAGTTGAGCAGAGCGATATACATCTTTATCTACTTTATGGAAATTACCATAAATGAAAAAGTATATAGCCCAAATAACTGCCAAAGGTAGCAAAAAGATAAAAATATATCTTATAAATCGTATCAAAACTCTTATCATAAAAAATCCTTGTATAATTTGGATATATATAATATCATAAAGGATTTATTATAGATTTAAAAACACTTTTTTTGGACCGTGATGGTATCATAAATATAGACTATAGTTACACATATAAGATAGATGAATTTAAGTTTGTTCCATATATCTTTGAATTGGTAAATATATTTGCTTTAGCTGGATACAAGATAATCGTAGTTACAAATCAATCAGGAATAGGTAGAGGTTACTATACAGAAGATGATTTTGATATATTATCAGAGTGGATGGTCGGAGAGTTTGCCAAAAAGGATATAACTATCTCAAAGGTACTCCACTGCCCTCACCTACCACTTGATAATTGTAACTGTAGAAAACCAAATATCGGTATGATAGAACAAGCTTTGACTATATTTGATATAGATTTAGGCTCTTCTTGGATGATAGGAGATAAGCAGAGTGATATAGATTTGGCACGAAATGCCTCTATCGGTACTAGTATAGCTATAGGAGATGATAATATCAAAAATGCCTCTTTGTCTTTTGATACTATAGAAAAGATGGTACAATATCTACAACTAAATAAAGGTATATTATGAAAGATATTATTAGAAGTGAATTTAACCTACACCTCCAAACAATAGAAGCCGTCATAGGTACGATGGAAGATGATTTGGCAAAAGCCTCTACGGTAGTTATAGATGCTCTAAAAAGAGGAAATAAGATACTTCTATGTGGTAATGGTGGCTCTGCTTCTGATGCTCAACATATATCAGCAGAACTCACAGGGAGATACAAGACAGAGAGGAAAGCATTAGCAGGTATTGCTCTAACTACAGATACATCAGCACTCACAGCTATTGGCAATGATTATGGTTATGATAGAGTATTTGATAGACAAGTAGAAGCATTGGCTAGAGAAGGAGATGTTCTCATAGGTATATCAACAAGTGGGAACTCTGCTAATGTCATATCTGCACTCAAACTAGCCAAAGATATGAAATGCGAGACTATAGGTTTCTCTGGCAGAGATGGTGGAAGTATGAATGAAGTATGTGATATAAACCTAGTAGTACCATCAGATAATACACCTCGAATACAAGAGATGCATATACTATTTGGACATACTATTTGTCATTTGGTAGATGAGGCATTTATTTAGCTAAGAGACCAAATACTCATCTATAGAAGTTATAAGCTTTTTGAGTAGTTTGGGATATAGTAATATATACTTTTGCATATATGTATCATCACAATGGAGTATATTTCTCTCCATTTCATCTACTACCTCTTTCATCTCATAAGCACCTATCATTCCTAGAATACCTTGCATATCTCTACATGATACTTTGACGCTATTATACTCTTTATCTTCTATCCATTTTGGCATTAGTGTTATCATATCTTTGTATGCTACTATGAACTCTTTGAGTGTCTCTTTGTATAGGGCTTCACTTTTGTCTGATGCTATTATACCTTTATGAATATCTAGTCCATCTATGATTATCTCTTCTTTCTCTATCACTTCTGGCTCTTTTTTCTCCAAGAACATACTGAATATTGTATATAATTTTTTGATATTCAAAGGCTTCGTAAGATATGAATTGACTCCTGCTTGAAACATCTGTTCTATCTCTTCACCCATAGCAAAAGCTGTAAATGTGATGATAGGTAAGTTATTAAAGCTACTATTATCTCTTATCTTTTGAGTAGCTACCAATCCATCCATTACAGGCATACTAATATCCATAAGAACTATATCAAAGCTCTTCTTCTCTACAAATAGAATATCTAATGCCTCTTGTCCATTGTTGGCTATCTCTATCTCTATTCCTGACTTACGCACTACACTTATTAGTATTTTTTGGTTTATCAGATTATCTTCTACTATCAATAGCCTTGAACCAGTAAAATCTTTGAAGCTATCTACGCTTATGCCTTTGGTCTCTTCTACAGATTTTCTATATATCTCTAGCTTATCTGTCTTTTTCTTATTTATTACTTGATTGGTACTAATAGTCTCTTTGGCTTCTGGTATCTCTGATAGTTCGAGATTGCTAATCAAATCAAAGACTCTCTCTGGATTTGATGGAACTTTCATATATTTATCTATTAGAGGATTTTCACTTTGTCTATTTTGAGAAAATATACTACTAAATGCTACTACTTTTATATCTTTATTGTCTTTAATCACTGCTAGATGTTCCATATTGACATCATCAAAGAATATATCATCAAGTATAATCAAATCATAATTGATACAGCTTACTCTTCTCTCTTGATGTTCTACTGATACATCATCATAGAAACAAGAAAATAATTTTTTTAGAGATAATCCAGTAGCTACCTTTTTACTAAATATTAGTACTTTTTTATCTCTATTATCTAGCTTGAACTTACGGTATGAGTTGTCGTTGATATGCATAGGAGCGTTAAACACAAATGTATTTCCTGCACCCAATACACTAGTAAGCTTCAATACACCCTCTATAGCCCTTGTAAGTTCTTTGGCGATATATAGTCTTAATCCCTTGTGTTTGTCCATCTTCTCATCATAAACAAAAGTAAATGCCTCAGCCAATGACTTATCAT
>DAOVZV010000095.1 GCA_030634925.1 Sulfurovum sp. | reverse complement strand
TTTTTTAAGGATGTTCTTTCACAGTCTCCAAGGGTCGGAGTATGACATTGATTTTAGTTTATCATCAGGACGGAACCTTGGATAAACTTTTTTATTGGACGACCCAAGGGTCGGGGAATTAGACCCTATTAGATTAAAACTGATATTCTCCTATTACTAAAACAGAGTTCCACTATCTTCGGAGTCTGGTCTTAGTGGGACTTTCCTTTTGGGATGGAGTGGGTTATCTTCTTCTATGGTCTCATCTTCTACTCTTATTGTGTTGGCAAACTCTTCATCTTCTATTATATAGTTATCTTGGTTTTCTTGATGGCTATTTGGTAGTGGTGAGTTGGTGGTATAAAGCTCTTGCTTTCCTTTGTATTCGCCTCTTTGTATCCCTTGTGGCATATCAAAATATCTCTTGGTATCAGGGTATAACTCCAATAGTTTCTTGTAATAATATGCAAATGCAGGAGCAGATATAGCTCCTCCTGTTGCTCCTTTGCCTATGCGTCTATTGTTGTCTCTACCAAACCATACGATAGTCTCTATTGTCGGTGAGTATCCACAAAACCATGCGTCTATGTTGTTGTTGGTTGTGCCTGTTTTCCCTGCTAATTCTATGCCTTTTACTTTGGCGTTTCTACCTGTGCCTCTATTTACTACATCTTTGAGTATATCGGTCATTAGGTATGCTTGTTCTGGGGTGGTGAAGTCTTCTATCTCTTTGGGTCTTGTCTCGTATATGACTGCTCCCTCTCTTGATACTATTTTGCTCACTAATCTTGGGGCTATCATGTGACCTTTGTTGGCAAAGACAGAGAATATTTGTGCCATTTTTAGGGGACTTAATCCTAGATTACCTAGTGCTATGGACATATCTTTTGGAATATGAGGAACATCTAAGAACTCTAGCCGTTTACGGATAGTATCTACTCCCAAATCTGATACGAGATTGACTGTGGCTAGATTGCGTGAGTGAACCAATGCTTCTCTTAGAGATATGAAGCCTTTGAAGTCTCTTTCATAGTTTTTGGGAGCCCATACTTTTGGTTTACCTTTGTAGTAGTATTGAAAAGTCCTAGATAAATCAGTCAAAGGAGAGGCAGGATTATAACCCATATCTAGTGCTGTCTGATAGATAAAAGGCTTGAAAGACGAACCAGGCTGACGCTTTGATTGTGTCACACGATTGAATACAGACCTCTTGTAATCTACTCCTCCTACCATTGCCAATATATCACCTGTCTTGCTCTCTACTGCTACAAATGCTCCATTGATAGTAGATGTCTTTGCATTTTCTCTATATTTTTTGAGTGCTTTTTGGTATGCAAAATCTACTGCTTCTTTGGCTATGGCTTGTTGTTTCATATCTATAGTCGTATATATCTTGTATCCACCTGTACGAATATCTCCTAGCCTTCCTTTGAAGCGTCTTAGGACTTCATCTACTATAGATGGAGCTATATTTTGAGTTAGGCTTGTCTTATATACTTTTGGTGACTCTTTGATAGCTTTTATATAGTCACTAGGCGTAATCCAACCTATACTTTTCATACGATATAGTACACTGTTTGCTCTGTTCATCGCTCTCTTGTAGTGTCGCAAAGGATTATAAAAGCTAGGGGCGTTTGGTAGTGCTACTAGTATCGCCATCTCTTTTTGTGTAAGCTCATGCATCTCTTTCCTAAAATATCCATTTGATGCTGTCTTGACTCCAAAGTAGTTATTGCCATAAGATATTTCATTTAGGTATCTCTCCAATATCTCTTCTTTGGTTAGTTCATGTTCTATCTTGATGGCAAGTATTGCTTCTTTGACTTTTCTTGCTAGTTTTTTCTCATTTGATAGTAGTTTGTTTTTGATGAGCTGTTGAGTGAGAGTACTTCCACCCTCTACAAATTTACCTGCTTTTATATCTTTGACTATTGCTCGGATGATAGCATCAGGATTGACTCCATTGTGTTCAAAAAATCTAGTATCTTCCATCGCTACAAGACCCTCGATTAGAAACCCTGGTATCTCATCATATCTAGCATATAGGCGATGCTGTTTTTTGAATACAAAAGATAGTTTTTCTCCATTCCTATCATATATCACAGAAGATATTTCAGGCTTATAATTGATAAGTTTATCTGCGTTTAGAGATACCTCTTGATAGGCATACGAAAAAGCACCCAATATAGCTATAGCAGATAGCAATGTCAATAAGATAGAACCCTTTAGGAGAAAATTAAACACAATTTAGACCTTGATAAAGAGTATATATCTCTTCTCTTGTTCATCTTTGCCAAATCCTACTACCTCTATATCTCTATTTTGGATATTAATATCTATCCTAATCTCGTACATCATATCAGACACATCTAGTATCAGTAATTGAGGTACTATATCACCTATAGTCACACGACTATCACTACCATCTATACCCATAAATAGTCTCTTTTTCTCTCTATCTATATCAAAATAATTTAATGGACTCTCTCCTGCATATATTAGCTTTTCATCATTATTAGGACTCTCTTTTAGTAGCATAGCTTGAAACAAAAAATCCTCTTGATTGTCTATACTCTCTCTTATGTCTTCGATAATATCTATTATATATTTCATCTCTTTCCTTTCTCATCAAAATAGCCTTTTTTATACAACCACTTATATATATCTGCTACGATAGGTCCTGCTGTACTTCCTCCGTGTCCACCGTGTTCTACTAGTACTGTGACAATATATTTGGGGTCTTCAAATGGTGCATAGGTACTTATCCATGCGTGAGAACGGTGGAAATATGCTAGTTGCTCCTCTTTGAGCCTCTTTTTGGTTGATTGTGGTATAGATGTCACTTGTGATGTACCTGTCTTTCCACCTACTACAATTGGTAATCTACTCATAGTCTTAAATGCCGTACCACCTTTGACATTACATACATCATACATACCATTTCTGATATTGTGCATATAGACTTGATTGAAAGATAAATTCTTTATCTCAGGTATAATCTTTTTGCCATTTACCTCTTTGGCTATTCGTGGAGTGGGTAATCCTGAAGTAGCTACTAGGGCTGTATATCTTGCTACTTGTATTGGTGTGACCAAATCATATCCTTGTCCAATAGCTGATATAACCGTCTCACCCATATACCACGGCTGATTGAACCTCTTCATCTTCCACGCCTTGTCTGGCATCACTCCACTATATTCTCTAGGTAAATCTATACCAGTCTTGACACCAAGTCCAAATGTTTTTAGATGTTTTGCCATAGCATTTATACCTACTTTGAGGCTTTTGTTGTAATAATATACATCACAGCTCTCACGGATAGACTTGCGTAATCCCACCTTGCCATGACCCCATCTTGACCAGCATCTAAACTTATGATTACTACTACCTAGTGTGATATACCCTGTACATGTCTCTGATGTATCTAGTACTCCCACTTGTGCTTTGGAGAATGCCAATGCCATACCCATCTTGATAACAGAACCTGGAGGATATGTACCATGTGTAAATTTATTTGTAAATGGATGAGCCAAATCATTTTGGAGTGCTTTCCAATTTTTGACACTTATCCCTCCTACAAATAGATTGGGGTCATAAGATGGATAGCTAACTGCTGACAAGACCTCTCCATTGGTTCTCATCACTATAGCTACTCCAGTATTTTTGCCAAATCTATTATATATCATCTTTTGTAACTCTATATCTATATTCAATTGTATATTTTTGTTATCTTTAGGAAGCTCTTTTTGCAATAGTTCTATGGCTTTGTTTGTAGCTGTTACTTTGCTTATCTCAAATCCTAGTTGTCCTTCTAGTACTTTGTTGTAGTGTTTTTCTAGTCCAGTTTTACCTACTTTGCCTACTTCATTGACTACAGGGTCTTTTTGGTTCTCTTTTTTGTTTGAACGCCCTGTATATCCTACTATATGAGCAGAGTATTTACCATAAGGATAATACCTCTTTGTCTCTGCTTCTATATTGACATTTTTGACTAGACTTAGTTTTGGATAAGCACCCATCATATCAGAGTAATGTATGAAATCAACTACTTTGATTGGTTTGTGATTGTAGTGAGAGTCGTGCTTTTTATATACTTTGAGCATTACAGTTTTATTGAGGTCTGGGAATTTTTCTACTAGCTTATCTATTATTATATCTAGTTCTTTTTTCTTCCTTAGATGTGGAGCGATAGAGATAGAAAATCCTATCTGGTTCATAGCAAATAGTTTGCCATTGACATCAGTAATCTCACCTCGAACTGGCTTGATAAACTGCTTTCGTTCTATATTCTCTTTTGCCAACTCTTCATAATAGAAATTTGATTTGATACTAACATGATAAAGCCTAGAAATCATCACACCCCAAAATATAAAAAAGACCAATAATATAAACTTATATCTCATAACATCACCACAATCAACATATCTACAATAAGAGAATACAACAATATCTTATCTAGCACAATAGTCTGCGTCTGAAAGATAAAGTCATAAAAGAAGAGGCTAAATAGATAAATCATATCCAAAAATATCACACTCAAAAGAGGACGACACACCTGACACTTACGAAAATGCTTGAGATAGGGATATACAATCACATAAAACAACAAAGATGTAATAATAATCAAAAACATAGGCAATGATAGATTTATCTCAAGATTGAGGATATATATAATAGCGATGATTATAGCATACGATTTCTCATGCTCTACTCCTTCTACAAGTATATAAGACATAGCACCTATCAAAAGAGGCAAAAATACATGTATAGATATGAGCATAGGGTAAAACAGTATAAATATTACAACCATTACCCAAAATATAGGTTTTCTCTTTTTGTGTGCTATCTTATCCATCTATATCCATCATTTGGAGAGTTTGTATATTAGTGCTGTCTCGTTACACACAG
The DNA here is from genome assembly GCA_030634925.1 of Sulfurovum sp. Lineage (GTDB taxonomy): Bacteria > Campylobacterota > Campylobacteria > Campylobacterales > Sulfurovaceae > Sulfurovum. The sequence continues at coordinate 770 of DAOVZV010000095.1, read as the reverse complement.
GAAAATGAATACATTTGATACAATCTAGCCAAATCTTGTGTTCAGGAATTAGCTCTTTGTCTATCTCACAAAATCCTAACTTGGTAAAAAACTCTGGAAGATAGGTAAGTACCAAGACATCCTCCTCTACACCCAAATCTTTTGCTTCATCTAGTGCAAATTTGACTATAGATTGACCTATTTTAGCTCCTCTATAATCAGTATCGACAATTAGGCTTCGTATCTCTGCTACCCTAGTAGAATGTATATGCAAAGCTGTATATCCTACCAATCTATCACCATCTTTTGCCAATACATAAGAACGGATATTGGTAGATACCTCATCACTACTACGATTGAGTATCACTCCACTCTCTACATCAGGAGATACTAGCTTTTGCATATCTTCTATATCAGTTAGTTTGGCTTTGACTAGTTTTATCACTATTTATCCGTATCTGATAGACCAAATATTGTATCTATAATGATATTATGTATTCTATCTTGACCTCTTTTTTTGAGATTTGAGATAGTTATAGAGTTTGGGAACTCTCTTTTGAGTTTTGCTCTCTCTTTTTGATTGAGTTTGTCAATCTTTGTAAATACAGTGAGGTACTTTTGGTCTGGACGGATGAACTCTGATATATAGTTACTCACATCATCATCTATAGTAGCATGTGGATGTCGTGCATCTCGCAGATGTATGAAGAGTCTGATAGATACTCTATGCTGTATAAACTCTACTAAGTTTTTTTGCCATACCTCTTTTAGTGATTTGGATACTTTCGCAT
>DAOVZV010000254.1 GCA_030634925.1 Sulfurovum sp. | reverse complement strand
TACTTTTGGTTTCTTCGGCTTTTTGACGACCTTATCTCCCAAGAATTTATTTAGGATATATAGAAGTTCTGTAGTCTCAATAGGTTTGGTAATATACTCATCCATACCCTCTCCTAAGAACCTCTCTCTATCACCTTTGAGTGCATTTGCTGTCAATGCTACGATAGGAACATGTTTTGCACCTTCATCTTCTTCATAATCTAGTATCTCTCGTGTAGCCTCGATACCATCCATAACAGGCATCTGAATATCCATAAAGATTAAATCATAATCTGCATTTCTTCGCTTCTCAAATGACTCTAGTCCATTGTTGGCTATATCTACTCTTATTCCGTGTTCTTCGAGTATTCTTTTGATAAGCTTTTGGTTAATCATATTATCTTCTGTAACCAATACATCAGCATCAAACTTACTCTCTAAGATTACCTCTTCTTCACCATTGTTAGTCTCAGCAGATATATCTATACCTTTGCTTAGAACAGCTTTGATTTTACTAAGTGTAACAGGTTTAAACATAACATTACTCTGTTCTACACCTAGTTTTTCTATCTTGTTACGACTTGTAAGATTGGCTATAACTATGAGTTTAGATTTATCCATGTGTGATATGCTATCCATGATATTTGGTTTTGCTTTATCAATATCAATCCAATAGTTTTTACATATATTTTTGTTCTCTAGTTCTTTGATGTCTCCAACAGACTCAAAGTACTCAACATTTGGACCAAAGAAACCAAAGTAGTCATCTAAATAACTATCTAGTTTAGATGGAATATCTTGTTGGTACTTACCGATAGTGACATTTGAGAATGCATGAGAATAATTAGCATCTGTAGATATAACCTCTTCTAATGGTATAGTAAAGTAGAATACCGTACCTTGGTCTTTTGCACTATCTAGTTCCAATAATCCACCCATAAGCTCAACAAATTGACTAGATATAGTCAATCCTAGACCTGTACCACCATATTTTCTAGTAACAGATACATCAGCTTGTGAGAATGCATCAAAGATACGAGATTGTTGTTCTTTGGTCATACCAATACCGTTGTCTCTTACTGTAAATTTAATCAAGTTTGCATTATCATTCCCAATTACTCTAGTTATCTCAAGGTTAATCTCTCCTCCATAACTAGTAAACTTAACAGCATTTGACAATAGATTAATAACAATCTCTTTGATTTTGGTTGGGTCACCTTTGAGCTTGGATGGTATCGTAGGATCCATATAGTAATTGAGGTCAATATTTTTCTCTGTAGCAGCTACAGAATAAGTCTCAACAGCACTTTCAAACTCCTCTTCTGCATCAAATACTATATTTTCAATCTCAATCTTATTACTTTCAATTTTAGAAAGGTCTAGGATATTATTGATAATACTCAATAGATTTTCTGAACTCTTGTCGATAATAGACAAGAACTCATTTTGTTCTTCTGTGAGGTCTGTACTTCTCAAAATCTCTGTAAATCCAACGATACCATTGAGTGGTGTACGGATTTCGTGTGACATATTTGCCAAAAATAAAGACTTAGCTTCATTTGCTTGTAGGGCTATTTTCTTATCATCTTTAGCAGTTTCAACTAGAGTTTCAAGGAATTTATAAGCCTCTTTTGTACCCTCATGAGTATCAAGTTCGATATTTTCAATAGCTAGAGTATCTGATGTAAGATACTGGTCACTATTTTTCATCTCATCGACTGCTTTGTTTAGTACATCTTCTAGTTCTTTAATATTTCGTGTAATATCTCTAGTAGTTGTATAACCCAAATATGCCAATACAAAACTCAAAAGCCAAATAGCAATAGCGATAAGAAGAAGTATAAATTGTTTTTGCAAAAATATATCACTTCCTTTCCAAAGACTACTAGATACTACTAGTTGAGCCTTTGATAATAGTGTGATTTTATTTGTCTGTAGTGTAAACCAATCTATAGCCTCTTCTGCATAATCACCATTATCAACATCTGTTTGGATAGCAGATGAAGTGATAGATAGCTCTTTGATTGTCTTTGCTGCATTTACATTTGTAAATACATTATCTAGTCTATCTCTTAGATTTGAATTTGTAACTTGCTTTATATCAAAGGCATTGGCTTTTGTCTTGAAATTATTCCATAGAGTAATCTCATCAAATGACATAGCTACTTTTTGTGTCATATAATAAGATACAAAGTCCCTCTCTAGTCCTGCATTTTCTTTGGCTATATATAGTTGCATCAAAGTAGAAATAAGTGAAGATATTTTGGTATCAAATGAGTATCTTTTAATAGATAAAAGAGTATCTAGTATAGGTGTTGCCAACTCTTTTGTATAGTTTGTAAAAAATACCTCTTTAAAATTGGCATCTTTCTTATTTACATTACTTCTAATAGAAGATACCTTAGATATTTCAGATAAGAAATTTATATAATCTTCTTTTTCTACATTGTTTTTAGTATCAGAAAAATTTACTAAAAATGGAATATAACTATTTTCATCTGTAATTAAATCTTGTTTCAACTTATTGAGATGACTATCTAGTGTCATTCTCTGTCTCTTTACTGCTGTCTCAAAGTTTTCTTTATTACTTCCTAGATACAAAGAAGTAAGTCCCCGTTCTTTACCTACATTTGTAAGTACT
>DAOVZV010000003.1 GCA_030634925.1 Sulfurovum sp. | reverse complement strand
TTCAAAAGGGTCAATGATACTTATGGTCATCTAGCAGGAGATGATGTCCTCAAAGAGTTTGCTTCTCTAGTCAAGAGAAATATTAGAAAAGATGATATTTTTGCTAGATGGGGAGGAGAGGAGTTTTTGTTATTATTACAAAATATATCACTTGAAAACTCTATACGCAAAGTAAAACAGATACATAGTATAGTAGATAATCATAAATTTCAACATATAGGAAGATTGACAGCTAGTTTTGGAGTAGCTTATGGAGATAAAAGTGATAATATAAATAGTATATTACAAAGGGCTGACAAGGCACTATATGAAGCCAAAGAGAATGGCAAAAATCAAGTAATTTTCAAAAAAATATAAAAATAAAAACTTTAAGGTTTAGTTAAAGTTTCTATGATATAATACCACTCACAAAACATGGACAGGTGGGAGAGTTGGTTTAATCCGCGCCCCTGCTAAGGGCGTGTACCTGCAAGGGTACCGAGGGTTCGAATCCCTCCCTGTCCGCCATAATCATAAACTCAATCAAACTTCAAATAATCTACTTACAAACTATCTTGTGCTTTTTGCAATGCTTTTATTACAGCTTCTATATTATCTTTTGGGATATGTACTTTCCAGTCTGGTTCTGTCGATTGTGATTGTAGAGATATACCGATACTTGCTACGCTTTGGCTATCTTCTCCATAAGGCTTATCTATGGTTGATATAGAGATAGTTCCATCTTTTGTATCACTTAGTGCTATTTTGTCTATATTTGTTATTGTTCCACTCATCTTTTTTCCTTTTGTATTTTATTGGCTAATCAGGCTATCTCTTCTTTTTGAGTAGTCCTGATATTCTTGCTTGTAATCTTAGCCATTGCTTGTGTTCTATCGCAGGAAACCCTGAATAGACATTATTACCCTCAAGTGACTTAGTCACACCTGATTTTCCTGCTATAGTACTAAATGCACCTATATTTAGATGTCCAGATACAGCAGTTTGACCACCTACAATTACATTTCTATTAGTTGTAGTAGAACCTGCTACTCCTGCCTGACCTGCAAGTAGATTATGCTCTCCTATATCGCAGTTGTGACCTATCTGTATTAGATTGTCTAGTTTTGTACCTCTACGAATATATGTTGAGCCAAATACAGCTCTATCTATCGTACAGTTCGCACCTATCTCTACACTATCTTCTATGATAGTTATACCATTTTGATATATTTTGATATGTTCACCTGTTTTGGTATGTGCAAATCCATAACCATCTGAACCTATGACTGTACCACTATGAATGATACACTCACTACCAATTTGTGAATGGTGATATATAGTAATATTGGGGTGGAGTAGGGTGTTGTCACCTATTGTTACTCCATCACCAATATAGCTTCCTGCCAAAATAGTTACACTATCACCAATAGTCACATCTCTACCAAATACAATACTATCATCTATATCGCAATCTATACCTATAGATGGAGGTGAAGTTTGGGTAGTGATTTTATACGCAAATAGTTTAGATGCTAGTGCCAATTTGAGATAAGGCTCATCTGTGATAAGTGCTATAGTTGTTTTGGGTAGCAGATGAGCATATTTCTCTTCTATAAGTACAGCTTTTGCTTTTGTTTGTGGCAGGAGGTCTATATACTTACTACTATTAAAAAAGCTCAACTCCATATCGGATGCTTCGCTTAGGGTGTGGATACCATCTATATCGGTATCCTCTCCTTTGAACTCTATACCAATCTCTATGGCAATTTGTGATAATTTATAGCTCATAATCTATCTCTCGATAGCTACAACACCACTTCTTACAATCTCTATTGGATTGTATCGCTTTGATGCTTCTATAAAATGATATATTCTCCTTGGCTCATCTGCTACCATAGTGATAATCATATCTTTACCTACATTTACTATACCACCATTATATGCTAGACACAAAGCACTAATATCTGATAGATGTTCAGTGATAGGGAATTTGGCTAATATCATCTCTTTTTCTACCATCTCTTCGTGTTCGATGACCTTATATACAGCTATTAGCTTATGTAGCTGTTTTGTAATCTGCTCCATCACTTTGGTAGAACCATTGGTAGCAATAGTGATATGAGACATATCACTATCAGGAATAGGTGCAACGGTAAGAGACTCTATATTGTATCCTCTACCTGCAAATAGTGCTGTTATACGAGCTAATACAGAGCTTTCATTGAGTACGATAACTGATATAACTTGTCTTTCTTTGATAGAATTTGTCATTATTTCGTCTCCTTGCTTGTATCTTCTTCTTCTTGTGGTAGTATCATATTAAACAACGCTCCACCAGATGGAACCATCGGTAGTACATTTTCAAAACGATTGACGATAACATTCATAAAGCATACTTTGTCTTGTGCTATAGCATCTTTGAGAGCTTCATCAAACTCCTCTTTGGTAGTTACATCATAACCTATACCACCACAAGACTCTGCCAATGCTTTCCAGTTTGGTTGGAATGTCAAATCAGTCTGAGAATATCTCTCTTCATAGAAGAATGTCTGCCATTGTCTTACCATTCCTAAAAAGTGATTGTTTAGGATGAGATTGATTACTGGTATTTTGTACTCAGAAGCTGTTACGAGTTCTTGTACATTCATCAGTATCGACCCATCACCAGTGATATTGATAACAGTCTTCTCTGGATGAGCTTTTTTCGCACCCAATGCTGCTGGAAAACCAAAGCCCATAGTTCCAAGTCCACCAGAGTTTATCCATTGTCTAGGTCTATCAAATGGAAAGTGTTGTGCTGCCCACATCTGATGTTGTCCAACATCTGATGTGATGATAGCATTTTCACCCACCAATTGACCTATTCTCTCTATAGCCCATTGAGGTTTGATAACATCATCTGAATCTACAAAAGATTGAGGATGAAGCTCGTTATAACGAGTCAATATATCTCTCCACTCTTGATATCTATCACTATCTACTTCATCCAACATAGGAGACATAACTTCAAGGACTTTGGTTATATCACCCACGATAGGATAATCAACATCTACAAGTTTACCTATATTAGACGCATCTATATCTACATGAATTATCTCTGCATATTTGGCAAATTCTGATAGCTTACCAGTAACTCTATCATCAAATCTAGCACCCAAAGAGATGACCAAATCAGTCTCACTCATAGCCATATTTGATGAATAATTTCCGTGCATTCCAAGCATTCCCAAAAGTCTAGGATTAGAAGCACCCAAAACACCTCTTGCCATTAGTGTCTCCACTGCTGGTATCTGTGTCTTTTTCACTATATCTCTTACCAAATCAGAAGCATTGGACAATACTACACCACCACCTATATAAAATAGAGGTTTTTTGGCATTTTTGATAGCATTTACAGCTTTTATTATCTGCTTATCATTGCCCTTATATGTAGGCTTGTATGTAGGTATATTGACATCTTTTGGATACTCAAAATGACCAATATCAACCGTAATATCTTTGGGAATATCTATCAATACGGGTCCTGGTCTCCCACTTCTAGCTATATAAAATGCCTCTTTCATAAGTCTAGGAAGCTCTTCAAGTGAACGCACCAAAAAGTTATGCTTTGTACAAGGACGAGAGATACCTACTGCATCTATCTCTTGAAATCCATCCGTACCAATAAGGCTAGATGGGACTTGTCCTGATATCACAACCATAGGGATAGAATCCATATAAGCTGTTGCTAGTCCAGTGACTGCATTTGTGAAGCCTGGACCACTTGTGACCATCGCTACACCTACATCACCAGTTGCTCTTGCATAACCATCTGCTGCGTGAACAGAAGCTTGTTCGTGACGGTTTAGAATATGTTCAAATCCTGTCTGTTTATAAATCTCATCATATACATGCATGATAGCTCCACCAGGGTAACCAAATATGGTCTTAACACCCTCGGCAATTATCGCCTCACACACCATTTGTGCACCACTCATCTGCATGGCTTGTACTCCAATTCTTAGAATTTTTTTGATTATAGCGTAAAAAGATTAGAAATTTCTAATTTGCCGTTTTAAAGTGTTGAAAATATATAATAATAACCAATACTAATACAAACTATAACTCACATAAAACATAATCTTAGTCTTCTTCTTTGGCAATGGATAATCCTTGTAGGCTAGACGAATTACATCTAGTGTATTTTGGTCTAGTGAAGAGTATCCTATTTTTGTTTTCAATCTTAGTGATGATATATCTCCGTTGGGATGGAGATAAAATGATACAACATTTGTCCCCTCTTGTTTGGTAGCTATAGCTACTGCTGGATAACCATTTATAGTTAGGGTTCTTTGTGTTATACGGTGTATATTACCTAGATTCTTTTTGATAAATTTCTTTTGGGTTTGGCTGTATCCCTTGAACTCTTTGCCATATATATTTCTTATCATCTTGTTTACATAGCTAGATTTTGGTTTTGATTTTGTACTTTTTAATCTTTTGGTTGTTCCTGAACCCATAAGGATATTGGCTAATTCATCTTTGGAACGACGAGGTTTTTTGTATCTTTTTGGTATTGGTTTTTTCTTGACAACTCTTTTCTTAATCTTCTTCTTGATTTTTTTCTTGACTCTTTTGGGTACAAATTTCTTTTTGCTTTTATCTCTTAACTTTTTTTGTGGTTTGGTCTTTTTGATTACCTTTTTGACAACTTTTTTGGGTGCTATTATAGGTATTGGTATCGCTTTTGGAGTTGGTGGAGGTGTAAAGTGCTTTAGGCTTAGTGTGATTTTCTTCTCTAAGGGTTTTTTCTCTATTGGTTTGACCTTTTGAAAATACAGGACAAAAAAGAGTGCTATAAGCAGATGAATAAGTAAAGAGATTAATAATGCTTCTATTGTTTTGATAATTTTATCCTCTTTATAGTATAATCTGCGTAATTATACATAAATGAGGATTAATAATATGACATATAACAAGAGTATTGAAGCATTTGATGAAGCATACAAGGTAATTCCAGGTGGTGTAGATTCACCAGTGAGAGCATTTAGTGGTGTTGAGGGAACTCCTCCCTTTATAGATAGAGGTGAGGGTGGATATATGTTTGATATAGATGGGAATAGATATATCGACTTCGTTCAGAGCTGGGGTCCACTGATTTTTGGTCACGCAGACAAAGAGATAGAAGCATCTGTGATAGAAGCAGTCAAAAGAGGTCTTAGCTTCGGCGCTCCTACTACAGTGGAGACAGAGTTAGCCCAAGAGATAGTAGAGATGTTTGATAGCATAGACAAAGTCCGTTTTGTAAGTTCTGGTACAGAGGCTGTGATGAGTGCTATTAGATTAGCTAGAGGTGTGACTGGTAGAGACAATATACTCAAATTTACTGGATGTTATCATGGTCACTCTGATTCACTATTGGTTCAAGCAGGTTCAGGATTGGCTACTTTTGGTACACCTAGTAGCCCTGGAGTTCCAGCTGATTTGACCAAGCATACACTTCTTGCTACTTACAATGATATAGCATCTGTAGAGAAGTGCTTTGCAGATGCCAATGGTGATATAGCATGTCTAATCATCGAGCCAATCGCAGGAAATATGGGTCTTGTACCTGCTGATGAAGCATTCTTGGTAGCTATCAGAGAGATATGTAATACTCATGGCACTCTATTGATATTTGATGAGGTGATGAGTGGATTTAGAGCGTCACTTACAGGAGCTCAGGGTATATCATCGGTCAAACCTGATATGGTGACACTAGGTAAAGTCATCGGTGCAGGTATGCCAGTAGGTGCATTTGGAGCGTCTGCTGAGATTATGTCTCATCTATCTCCAGAGGGTCCAGTATATCAAGCAGGAACTCTAAGTGGAAACCCAGTAGCGATGAGTGCAGGGCTTACAAGTCTTCAAAAACTAAAAGCAAATCCCAATATCTATAAAGAGCTTGAAGCAAAAGCCAAAAGACTAACTCAAGGTCTTCAAGCATCAGCAGATGAGCTAAATATCCCTATGGTTACAGAAGTAAGAGGTAGTATGTTTGGCTTTTTCTTTTCAGATAAACTAGTCAAAAACTTCGATGATGCACTAGCAAATGATTCGGTATTGTTTGCTAAGTTCCACAAAGGTATGCTTGATGGTGGTGTATATCTAGCGTGTTCATCTTATGAGACAGGATTTATATCTATAGCCACAACAGATGAGATGATAGAAGAGACTATCACACTAGCATCAAAAGTCTTAGCAGAGATTAAATAATGGTAGAAGAAGAACCAAGATTTAAACAAGTAGCAGAGGGTGCAAATGGACTTAGCCTAGGAATATCAATGGTAGTAGCTGTACTTATCGGTGTAGGTATTGGACTAGGACTTCGCAATCTTACAGGAGTTGGTTGGACTCTATGGATAGGTGTATTTATAGGTGTAAGCGCATCTATACTCAATGTTTATAAAGCCTATGAGAAACAAAAAGCCTCACTAGATGAACTAGCAGATGACCCAAGATATAAGTACAAAGCAGAACAAGAAGCAAAAAGACAAAAAAAATATGACGCTGAGGACGAGGATGATAAATACTAAAATCCTAAAAGCCCTGATAGCAGTAGATATAGCAATAATAGCTATATCTATACTATTTTTCGATACACAAGTCCTATACAATACACAAATAGGTTTCATCACTTCATCTCTAGTAATGGCAGGTTCTATCATAAGCTACAGAAATATGGTCAATAAAAGAGTAGAAGCCAATATTATTATATTTGATGACTCCAAAGATGTCATAGATGAGATAGAAGACCCTTATGAATTATATGATGAACCAAACAAAGATAAAAAAGATGAAATTCAAGAAATCAAAGAAGATGAAGAAGAACCAAAACGAACAACATACCAAAGCATAAAAGATGCCTCATCAGCACTATCAATATATAGACTCACTGCATATATAATACTAATACTAGGATTTATGTATCTAAACAGACACGGACTACTTCATATCCCTAGCTATATCATATCACTTGGAATATCGCCTATAGTAATCGTGGGTATGCTTTTGAGGGAGAAAGAGTAGTGACTCTACTCCACAGTCACACTCTTGGCTAAGTTTCTTGGCATATCTACATCATTGCCTAGTCTTACTGATATTTCTAATGCTAGTAGTTGTGTGACTACCATCATCTCAAAAAACTCTAGCATTGGGTGTGAATCGTATTTGGTCTGTATGAAATCATCTGCTAACTCAAATGGTAGTGAAGATATGGCTAGTATGGTTGTATCTCTTGCACTTAGCTCTTCTACATTGGATTTGATTTTCTCATAGTGCATAGTCTTAGGCATTAGGGCTATGGTAAATAGTTCACTATCTGCTAGTGCTATTGGTCCGTGTTTCATCTCTCCTGCTGGGTATCCCTCTGCGTGTAGGTAGCTTATCTCTTTTAGTTTCAATGCTCCTTCTAGTGCTAGAGGGAAAAATATATCTCGTCCTATAAAAAAGAACCCATGACCGTGCAAATATCTTTTGGATAATCTATGTAGTTTGGAGTGAAGTGTCTCTGTGACTATTAGAGATTTGGGAGTGTGTAGCATGGCTGTTATTTCTGATTTTAGTTTATCTTTGGATATAGTTTTTCTCTCTTGGGCTATATATAATGACAATATCCATAGTACCATAGTCTGTGTGGCAAATGCTTTTGTACTGGCTACGCCTTTTTCTATACCTGCTCTTGTGAGTATAGCAGAGTCACTCTCTCTAACTATAGATGAATTATCTACATTACATATACTTAGGCTCTTTAGACCAGCTCTCTTTGCCATTTTCAATGCTTCTAGCGTATCGGCTGTCTCACCACTTTGGGATATAGTGATAAATAGTGTATCAGGAGTTAGGAGTGGTTCTTTGTATCTAAATTCTGATGCTATCTCTATATCACATCTGATTTTGCTAATCCTCTCAAATAGATATGCAGAGGTCAAAGCAGAGTGGTAGCTCGTCCCACACGCACATATCTTGATAGAGGTTATACCATCCAAAAAGCTATCATCAAGCTCATCAAGTGCTATAGTATTATCCAATACTCTACCCATCATAGTCTCACTCATCACTCTGCTTTGTTCATAAATCTCTTTTTCCATAAAAAATCTATAACCATCCTTTTGTGCTGATACTTTGTCTGCTGTAAGTGCTTGTTTGTTAAAGCTTTTTTCTCCATTGGCATCAAATAGATGTACCTTGCCATCTTTGGTATATCCATACTCTCCATCTTCGAGATAATATACTTCTGTAGCCTTGCCAATCACAGGAGTATCAGAAGAGGCGAAATATACCTCATCTTTATCAAATCCTATCAGCAGTGGTGAACCGTGCTTGGCAAAAAATATAGTATCAGGAGATATTTCAGATATAAGTAAAGTAGCATAAGCACCCTCTAATATCTCTATAGTATCTGAAAAGGCATCAAATGGATTGCCTGATTTATCATACTCTCTTTCAAATATATGGACTATAGTCTCTGTATCAGTTTGGCTAAGGAATTTGACTCCATCACTCTGTAGACTAGATTTCAACTCTTGATAATTTTCTATGATACCATTGTGTACCACATACGAATATGACCCTAGATGAGGGTGAGCATTTAGCTCCGTTGGTTTACCATGTGTTGCCCATCTTGTATGACCTATAGATATACCAAACCCATCACTCTGATATGATTTGGTCTTCTCTCTTAGGTTTGCCAATTTACCAATGGCTTTGTAGTTCTTCAGTTTTTTGCTTTCAATAGTCGCGATAACCTCTGAATCATACCCTCTATACTCCAATTTTTGAAGTACATCAATAAGTATCTCTTTTTTCTCTTTTCTACCTATATATCCTACAATTCCACACATAATTATATATCTCCTATAAGTTTTTTTATTATTTTATCTGTATTATGACAAAAATTTCCATTTCTTTCGATTAGAAACATATCTCTAGCACTGTTTTTGATAGTATGTATTTTGGCAGAGGCTATATCTATATCCAAATCATCAAATATATTTATAGTATATGCCAATAGTCCCTTTTGGTCTTTGCACTTGATATTCATCAAAGCATAACTATTTGAGTGTTCACAATTTATCTCTATACTATCTTTTGACATAATTGGCTTTATTAATTTACTATTTCTATTGGTATCAAATGACTCGTTTAGTATCTTTTCTATATAGAACATATCATTATCATCTACAGTAGTAGCAAAATCTATTTTGAAATATTTAATCTCATCAAAGAGTTTGCATATATCCATATTTATCACTTCTAAATTATCAAGTTTACTCAACATATAAGATATATTAAAAGGCTTTTTACGAATTACCTCTATTGTTAAATGTAGTTTGCTACTTAGTGAAAAGCTATAATCTACTATAGCAAATGCTCTTTGTGAAATATCTATTATCTGTGTTGGTGTATAACGCAAAAATATTAAATCAGATGGTATATTTAGTATTTTCTTCTGCTTACTTTTATTAAATTTCAAAAATATTGCATTTTTCTTGATGATACTCTCTTTTTTTAGTCTCTTGCCTGTTATATCTAGTGAGCTTTTGGAGTCTAATACATCCAATGATTGATGATATAGTATTCGTATTAGCTTTGAATTAAATGCGTTATATATATTATCACCCACTCCACTCATATCGGCATAAGTGAGTATATATATCATATCTAGCAACCGTTTATTTGGAAATAGTGAAGCAAACCTCAAAACAGTTTTTTCGTTATATACATCCTCTCTTTGGGCTATATTACTCATCATAGTATGATAAGTTATCAAAGTATGACCTACTTCTATCAGCTCTTTTTCTATATCCAAATTCTCTGCAAAACTCTTAAATAGAGATGCTCCTACTGTATGGTGGTCACTTTTGCGTCCTTTGCCACTATCATGCAAGAATGTTACTACTTTGAGCATCATTTTCTCATCTTTGGTCAATTGATTAAATAGAGAGTTGATAAATGGGTCTGATATATGTTCTAGGTGATATAGACTCCTAATTGAGTGTATATCTACAGCAAATTTATGATAACCATCAAACTGAGGTAAATCTACAATCTGTTTCATAGGATGTATAATATAGTGAAGCAATCTAGCATAAGAGAGAGCATTGACTATCGAGTGGCTATATGATTGATAGAAAAATGAGCTTATAATCTTATATATACTCTCATCAAGCTGTTCTGGTCTATCTACTGTAATGAGCCTTTGCAAAAAGCTAGAGTGTGCATAAAATGGTTTTTTTGCACTTATGGATAACTGTTTTAGTAAAGTATTGAAACTCTGTTTCTCTTTTTTGGGATATAAGAAGTTTTTTTGTATATCATCTATTATATAATCCCTACTCAAAATATCTGACCAAATCATACTATGAAGTCTGATTATTTTTAGACTCTCTGTGACTTTTTTGGCACACTGTATCTGTCCATCTCTACTATCTCCATAACCCAATAACTGTGCTATATCAGGGATAAGCTCCAATCGTAGAGTATCCTCTTTTTTGTTTGATACAAGATGCAACGCAGAACGAACTCGAAATAAAAACTCCAAAGATATACGAAAATTACGATACTCTCTCTCATCTATTATATCACTAGGTAGATTTTTGATATTATCTACATTAAAGAGTATCTTGCCTATCCAATATACCAAGTTTGCATCACGAAATCCACCCACTCCCTCTTTGAGGTTTGGTTGCATAGTGAGAGGATATTTACGATGTTTTATATCTTTCTCTTCTCTTTTGAGCTGTATAAATGAGGCTATCTCATCATGACGGATTTGAGATATGGCATTTTGTGTTTGTGTCCATATAAACTGCGAACCCTCTATAAAACGAGACTCCAAAATCGCTGTCTTGATAGTAATATCACTCTTTGATACAGAGTACAGCTCCTCTACCTTATGTACACGATGACCTAGCTTCAAGCCAGTATCCAAAAGTATATAAAATATCTTCTCTATCATCTTTTCCATATTGTAGCCGTCAATATCTTTATAGACTATCATCAAATCTATATCAGAATATACACACAACTGCTCTCTACCATAACTACCTAATGCTATCAATGCCAAAGGAATAGAGTTTTTCATAGGCATATAATCACCAAACATAGAACGATGAGCTACCTTGTAGATAATTTTCAATATACTATCTATCTTTTTGGTGTGCTTGACCAAAAAATCCTTACCTCCAGAGTTGGCAAAAGACTCCTCTAGCGTATCAAAATAAGAGTTTATCTCTTTTTTAATCACTTTGGCTATCTCAAAATCTGTGGCGTTGTTGTGAATAAGCTCTTCAATCTCCGATTTCATACTATTCAAAGATGTCTCCTAAAGTTTGATATTAGATTGTATTTTACCATAATTTTATATTTAAGCTAAATACGATAAAATTTATTCCAAAAGGGCATACAATAATGAAAATAGTTTTGGCTACATCAAATAGAGGTAAATTAAGAGAGTTTAGAGATATGTGCAAAGATGAGGTAGTAGCTTTTTCAGAGATTTTGGGTGAGTTTGACATCATAGAAGATGGTGATACATTTGCACAAAATGCCCTAATCAAAGCTAGGACAATATACCAAAAACTTGGCAAAGAGTATATAGTCATATCAGATGATAGTGGTATATCTCTACCCATACTAAATCACGCCCCTGGAATATACTCTGCTAGATACGCAGGAGCAGATGCCACAGACAAAGAGAACCTACAAAAACTCATAGATACACTAAAATCCAAAAATATCACAACTACACCAGCATACTACACAGCCTCAATAGCCATAATCAGCAAACACGGTGAATATGTAGTACACGGATGGATGCACGGCAAAGTAATAGACAACACCATAGGAGATGGAGGTTTTGGATACGACCCAGTATTTATCCCATCAGGATATGACCAAACACTAGGCGAACTAGAAAAAGATATAAAATCCAAAATATCACACAGAGGACAAGCACTAGAGTTAGCAAAACCTATAATAGAGATGATGCAGAGGAGTTAATATTTGGATAGAATAAAAGATAGGCAAGAGCCTACCTTTTGTATTTAAGGAAAAAGAGAGAAAGACTAGAACTTTACAATAACATCTAACTGTACACGCTCATATTTTGTATTTGCAGAACCAAGTTCATTGAAGAAGAAGTTACCAGCTAGGTAGAGGTCTTTACCCATTTTGTATTTTGCTCTAATGGCATGACCACTAGCATCTGTACCACCACCAAAGTTATCTGAATCAGAGTATGCACCATAGGTTGCATCTTTTTCAAGACTTGTATATGAGTATTTCAGTTGCCAGTCACCAACACTCTTGGCTTTACCCAATTGTACACCTAAGTCATAACCGAAGTTGTCGCTGTCTGCACCAAAGTTATATACAACACCAGCTGCAAATTTAAGTGGTTTACCAAATACATCTTTAAATTGTAGTTCAGCAAATCCTTCTACAAGATGATAATCATTGGTATATAAACCTATTGGATTTACACTTTTATCTACACTGTTACCTTTGTTTTTATCATCTTTAAAAAGTGGGTCAGTACCTTTTAGTCCATCATAATAATAAAGACCTGTACCCACATTTAATTTGCTAGAGCCTAAATCTATTTTTTGTACATATTGTGCAACAAAGAGGTTTACATCATTGTTTGTAGAAGCTTGTTCTTCTAAAGTGACTTGGTTTACACCTAGAGTAATAATTCTATTTGCATCTTTATATTGGTAGTTTACACCGTTTAGTGAAATATCATTATCCCAAACAAGTTGTGATTTAATGGGTCTATACATCATATAAGGTTGCCTACCTACCTTGTATGTAGAGTTACCAGACTTATACTTAAGACCTAAGATATTAAATTTAAGTGAATCTATGAAGTAGTCACTTAAAGGCTCTGTACTTTCAAATGTTTGGTTACCAGAAGTTGGATTTGCAAAACCACTTCTCACACCTACTTCAAGTTGCAAATTATCAATTAAATCAACTTTTGCACCTAGTCTTAGACGGTATCGATTTCTATATGTATTGGCTTTATCATCTCTTTCAATACTTTCATATCTTAATCTCAAATCATTTTTAAGATGAAATCTATCCAAAAAGCTTTTTTCTTTAATATCAGCTTGTGGGACTACAGCATCAATGTTTTCTACTGCTAGGGATAAGGTGGCTAAAGCTATGGTTGATAATACAATTTTTTTCATTTTCTGATATTTCCTTAGTATATTTTAATAGTAGAAGTATATTACAGTTTGATTACAAAACAGTTACACTATAAACCCAAATTATAAAGTTTAAAAATTAGGTGAACCACTCCAAAACTCACAACCTCTCCACTTCAATCCTATCTTCAAGTAGATATATTATCATACCATTGCTTTTTTTGCCTGTTATTCCTGCGATTGCTGTTTGGTAGTATTGGACTTGATTTTGGTGTTTTAGTCTGTATTTGAGGGAGCTTTTGTAGTCTATGATTAGGCAACTATTTGGATATTCCAATAGTAAATCTATCTTTTTTAGTTCTCCTTGGTAGCTTATGGATTGTTCTTTGCTTATTTTGGCATTTTTGAGGGTGTCTTGAAACTCTTTGTGATTTATAAGATTAGTTATTCTAGTTTTTATCTGTTGGATACTTTTGGTTTTTAGCTGTTGTCCATATCTATTTTGTATGGCTATCATAGATGTATCTAGGCTTTGCATATCAAACTTACCCAACATCTCCAATCCATAATGCAACGCTGAACCAAATAATAGTGCTTCGTAATCTTTCTCATCTTCTGATTCTTGTTTTGTGGTCTCTTGTGTGCCGTATTGTGTGATTGTCATCTGTTCTATTGGCTCATCTATGATGACTTCATCTTTGGTGATTACATCTAGTTTACCTAGAGTTATCACACCTATATCAAGCTCATCAAACATAGAGTCTTTTGGCTTTTTGATGATGATTAGAGACTCTACTGCACGAGTGAGAGCTACATATAATACATTTTTGCTATCTTTAAGTTGGGATATTTTTCTCTGTTGCATAATCTGGCTATACTCTTCATCAAAAGACTCTCTGCCTTTTGTCCTATATAGTATTTTGTCTATAAACAGCTCATCGTTGTAGTGGTATATGAGTGCTGATTTGTCACTATTTTTGCGAGTTAGTTTATCGACAACTATCACATAGTCAAACTCCAATCCCTTTGAGCCGTGAATAGTCATAATCTTCGCTCCATGTATCGAGTTGGATGCTAGAGATACACTAGAGGTATCAAACTCTTTGATAAAAGATGGAATATCATTGTATTTGGAAGCAAACTCTAGTAGTTTGAGTATATTCAAATCATCATCAAAATATCCAAACTCACGAACAAGCCTATCTATCACAACGATAGGAGTCATAAACGGTCTAAACCACGAGGTATCTATATCTTCAAATACTATACCCACTTGCAAAAGCATAGCCTGAGCATCTATCTTCTCTTTGAAAAATAGATAACGCACCATAGCAGTAATACTTGCGATTTTGGGCTGATTTTTGAGTGAACTTGATGTCTTCAATAGTGTATCTATATTCTCTACTTTACACGCCTCTTGTAGGCTTACTCCATCTTTGTTGGTGCTTACTAGAAATGCTATATCATCTACCGATACCCCCAAAGATATTAGCTTTTTTGCCTCTTTGACGGCATCTGATATTAGCTCTTCTGATTCCATCACAGACACAAAACCATCTCTAGCTCCATCTTTGCTATTTTGATAAGTGTAGTCGTCCATCATCGGCTCAAACCATCTATTGACCTGTTCTACAATATGCCTAGCACTTCTATAATTGGTATTCATTTGCTGAATATCTATATCATAATGAGATGCCACTTTGTCAAAAAGCTCTTCTACTCCACCACGAAAACGATATAGAGACTGCTTGGTATCTCCTACATAAAAAAAGCTCTTGAACTCACTCTGTCCAAATCCTGCAAACACTTCATCAATCAGAGGTTTAAGTAACAAAAACTGCAAAGTAGATGTATCTTGAAACTCATCAAGCAAAATATGTTTGAATTTTGCATCTATCTTGAAATACAAAAACTCCTTACTCATACTCTCATATAGTAGTCTATATGTAAAATATGTCAAATCATCAAATGTCAAAACTCCTGAAGATTTGGCATTGGTAATAGTAGCATTTTTGTAGTAATTATATATCTTAAATAGATTATGAATTACTACATCTTCTCTAGCCTTTGACCATGACAAAAGCTCTATTTTGAGATTGGTATAAATCTGTTCTATCTCATTATTGGCTACCTTTTTGAACCAACTATGCTCACCCAAACTCTCTTTTGCAAAAAGTCCCTTGCCAAATAGCTCTTTGGTGTCTTTGGTATCAAACTGCTTGATACAACGCATAGTACTACCTGCATCCATCAATTCCTTTAGCATACTTTGGCGTAAGACTTCACATCGGTTTTCTATATCAGTAATAGAGATAATCTCTCCATCAAAACTAGGAAGCAAAGCATCTACCTTGTAGAAGTTTTGCATCAAATCAAATATCTTTAGAAATCGTTTATCCTCAATATCCATAGATAGCTTGACCAAAGATGAGAGCAATCCCTCCATCTTGACCTCTTCTAAAAAATGCTTCTCTAGTTCATCTTCTCCCTCTTCTTTGGTCACAAAATCAGGCTCTAATCCCAATTCCAAAGACGCAGAACGCAATACAGAAGAGAAAAAGCTATCAAGCGTCACAATATAAGAAGAACTAGCCAAAAACCGACCCAAGACATCAGACTGTCTGCTCAAAAGCTCACTTCGACTCAATCCAATCTGCACACAGATAGCATCACAAAAAGCTATATTATCCTCACTATCCAAAGAACGCAAAGAGTTTACAACCCCCTCACGCATCTCAGCTGCTGCCTTATTGGTAAATGTAGCAGCCAAAATACTACTAGGAGCTTCACCCATAAAAAGCAAAGATATATAACGAACAGAAAGAGCAAAAGTCTTACCACTACCTGCCGAAGCAGAGTAGGCTAGGTGTTGGGTGAAGTTTGGGGGGAGTTGTTTATCCATCATAATCTATCTTTCTTAAGTATTCTTCGGCATGTTTTCCTAATAAAATTCTTCGTGTTGTAAAGTAACTAAGATATTTTTGAGAAAACCATTGATGTGCTAATTTTTTAAATACATCTCTATCCTTTAATTTTCTACCTTTTTCTATCTCTTGATTATAAGCGATAAAGATTTTATATCTATCAGTCATTAAATGGTCGCAATTAAGATTTAAATTAATAATAGTATCTTCTACAAGTTTACTATCAATATTAGCTTCTTTACATTTTTCCTTATCCACTTGTAGTTTTCCACTTTTCTTTTCAAATTTAAAT
>DAOVZV010000308.1 GCA_030634925.1 Sulfurovum sp. | reverse complement strand
GGTCTGCAAACTTTGGTCCTTCGCCTTTGACAAAGCTCAAATCCATTCCCATCTCATCAGGTATAACCAAAATATCTGAAAATAGTATCGCTGCATCAACACCCACAATATCAAGAGGTTGAATAGTTACTTCACAAGCCTTTTTTGGGTCATGGCATAAGTTCAAAAAGTTCCCTGCTTCTGCTCTTACTGCCATATACTCTGGTAAATATCTACCTGCTTGTCTCATCATCCATACGGGTGTATATTCTGTATCTTTCCCTAAACACGCATCTACAAATATTTTACTCATTATTTTCCTACCTTACCTAAAAAATATAATCCTACCGACAATGCTGTGATAGAAAGGGCCAAATACAACATCTCTAAAGGTGTTGTAAAATTCGTATGCAAAACTCTCTGAAAGAAATTAACTATCAAAACCATAATTATAACTTTTGCTATCTTATCTTTGAGTTGGTCTAGGGAGTGAATAGCCAATATTTGACTACCATTGTTACCCTCTGCTTCATCTATATCAGAAATAAACAGCTCATAGATACCAAAAGAGAAGATAAACATCACAACTGCTATAAGATATAAATCCACAGCACCTATCAGACCTGCTACTATATCTTCATGGAACTTATCAGGATGAAGACCACTTATGATAGTATGGAAAGTAGTCACAGCTACATGCCAAATATCAAGTGATGCCACTACAAAGAGTATAATCGCTCCTAATAGTCCAAATACTACAGCCAAAAGTACGATAAATCTACTTCTCCATATAGCACCTTCAAATATAACTTCTATCAAACTATTTTGGTCTTTGTCTGCCATTATATATTCTCCTCTAGTTTTATCCATTTTTGGGCTATTCGTACAGCATTGGTAGCTGCTCCTACTCTCACTTGGTCTGCTACACCCCAAATATGCAGTATATTGTCACTAAATAGGTCTTTTCTTATTCGTCCGACATAAGTCTCATCTGTATCTGTAGCTGTGATAGGCATAGGATACTCATTTTTGCTCATATCATCTATGACGGTGACATTTTCAAAATTAGATAAAACTTCTCTACATTTTTCGACACTAACATTTACATCATTTTCAAATTGGATAGTGATAGACTCACTATGAGACCTCAACACAGGTACTCTCACACAAGTAGCAGAGAGGGCAAAATCAGTTCCCATAATCTTCGCCGTCTCGTTTACCATCTTCATCTCCTCTTTTGTGTAGCCATTTTCTTGTGGTACATCTATATGAGGGATTACATTTAGAGCGATTTGATGAGCAAATGCTTCTACTTTGGTCTCGTCTAGCTTGAATGCAAAGAAATCTTGCATCTGTTGAACTAGCTCTTCCATACCTGCTTTTCCTGCTCCACTTACTGCTTGGTATGTACTTACATCAACTCTCTTGATACCATATAAGTCGTGTAGAGGTTTGAGCAGTTGTACCATCTGTATAGTAGAACAGTTGGGATTGGCTATGATACCTGTATCTTCCCACAGTTCTATATCTTCAGGATTGACCTCTGGAACTACCAAAGGCACTCTATCTATCATACGAAAATGAGAAGTATTATCTATGACAACTGCTCCAGCATCTACAGCATATTGTGCATATTTCTCAGAGATACTACCACCTGCACTAAAAAACGCTATATCAATCCCTCTACCATCAAATACACTCTCTGTTAGCTCTTCTATATGATATACTTTATCACCAAACTCTATGGTATTACCAGCAGAATTGGCACTAGCAAGAGGCAAAAGATTATCAATAGGAAAATCTACCTCTTCCAAAACTCTAAAAAGCTCTTCACCCACAGCCCCTGATGCACCTACTACTGCTACATTATATTTTTTCACTTGTTTTCCTTTATTCCAAACCTAGAGTATCATTTGTCTCTAAGGCTTCCTCTTTTTGACACTTAGCTATGCTTACTACTTTGTCTTTTTTCTCTACATCTACTATCTTGACACCTGATGTATTTCGTCCTGCTTTACGGATAGTCTCCATATCTACTCTTATCATCTTTCCTATACTAGTAAGACACATAAGGT
>DAOVZV010000167.1 GCA_030634925.1 Sulfurovum sp. | reverse complement strand
TTCTGGTGCTATGCTTGATATGCCTTTTATGATTAGCCCAAATATACTAGACAATATCAACGAGCTATCTCAAATAGGCTTTAGATTTTATGGTGCATCTACAGATGGCAAAGATATAGAAGATATGTCATTTGACAAAAAAAGAGTATTGGTATTAGGAAGCGAAGGCAAAGGAATATCAAGAAAAGTAGCATCTAAGCTCAATCAAAAAATCTCTATAGAGATGAAACACGCCTTTGACTCACTCAATGTAAGTGCAGCGGCTTCAATTTTAATACATAGGATGAATTATGCAGTTAAATGAAATTGTAGAACAAAATAGCATAAAAGATATTAGTCTTAAGACCAATATTTCAGAAGACCATTTACAAAACTTATTGGATATGAAGTTTGAGACCTTGAAAAAGGTCAAGACTATGGGTTTTATATCTATATTGGAGAGAGAATATAGTGCAGACCTAGATGATATGAAGCAACAAGCAAAGAGGTTTTATATAGAAAATATAGAAGAGCATCACTATGCACTTGATAGCAATAT
Source organism: Sulfurovum sp. (assembly GCA_030634925.1). Taxonomy (GTDB): domain Bacteria; phylum Campylobacterota; class Campylobacteria; order Campylobacterales; family Sulfurovaceae; genus Sulfurovum. The sequence goes on along the minus strand of DAOVZV010000167.1, from coordinate 3,380 downwards.
AGAAGAAGAGAATGATGGTAAATCAAAACTCTTTATCTTTGCTATCATCTTGATTTTTGCTTATGCTTCTTGGTATTTCTTTACACAGTTTGACAAAGGTCACCTAACAGCATTAATCCCATCCAAAGATGATGTAGTAGTAGAGTCAAATGTAACAGAAGATATATCTACACCTATAGAGACAGAAGAGGATATAGTCTCTAGTCTAAGTATCACAAATGTAGTAGAAGAAGAGAAAAAAGAGGATAAAAATATATCAGTAGAGAGTACAAATACTACAATAGAAGATAATAAAACTATTGATATAGCTACTCATACTATAGACAAAGTAGCCGATATAGAAGAACCAGAAGAAGAGACCAATACGACAGAAGTAGCAGAGGTAGAGACTCCAAAAGTAGAAGAGGTCAAAGAGGTAGTAGTAGAACCAATTGTAGTCCAAAAGAGTACAATATCTATCATTCCAACTAGAAGACTATGGTTTGGTATGACTGATATGACCAATACAAAAAGAGACCAATTTTCTATAGCAAAAGAGTACAAATTAGATGTAACTACAAAAAGTTGGTTGATAGCTACAAGTCCTGCTTCATTTTCAACTCTAATAGATGGAGTCAAGAAGTATTATAAAGGTGGAAAGCCTAAATATCTCAAAATCTCCAAAGATGGTGTAGAGGTACTTACAAAAAGAGAGTATCGTAGAAAAGGTGGATGGAGACAATGGTAACAACAAATCTAGTTTTAGAGGGAGTAGAATATGTTTGATGAGATACAGTTTGAGAAGATAAATAGACTACCAAAGTACCTATTTGCAGAGATTAATGACCTCAAAATGCAACTAAGAAGAGATGGAGAGGACATTATAGATTTCTCTATGGGAAACCCTGATGCACCTACTCCAAAGCCTATCATAGACAAGCTATGTGAGACAGCTATGAAGCCCAAGACTCACGGCTATAGTGCAAGTAAAGGTATATATAAACTGCGTCTAGCAATGGCAAACTGGTACAAACGCAAATACAACGCAGACCTAGACCCAAATACAGAAGTAGTAGCCACTATGGGAAGCAAAGAGGGTTATGTGCATCTAGTCCAAGCCATATCCAATCCAGGAGATGTAGCGATAGTCCCTGACCCTACTTATCCTATACATTCACAAGCATTTATCCTAGCAGGTGCAAATGTAGAGAAGATGAAGCTTGTATTTAATGAAGATACATTTGAAGTAGATGAAGATAGATTTTTAGCAGATGTAGAGGAGTCACTAGACAACTCTGTACCACAAGCGAAGTTTCTCGTAGTCAATTTCCCTCATAACCCCTCTACAGCTACCGTAACACCTGATTTTTATGTAAGATTAGTAGCCCTAGCAAAAAGAAAGAGGTTTTATATCATCTCTGATATAGCTTACGCAGATATTACATTTGATGGATACAAAACTCCATCTATCATGGAAGTAGAGGGTGCAAAAGATGTAGCAGTAGAGTCATACACACTATCCAAGTCATACAATATGGCAGGGTGGAGAGTAGGCTTCATAGTAGGAAACAAAAAGCTAATAGGTGCATTACAGAGTATCAAATCGTGGCTTGATTATGGTATGTTTACTCCTATTCAAGTCGCAGCCACTGTAGCACTTGACGAGCATCACTATATACCAGATAAGCAGATAATCCCTCTATACCAAAAGCGAAGAGATGTGATGATAAACTCATTTGCCAAAGCAGGATGGAAACTAGCAAAACCAAATGCTAGTATGTTTATATGGGGCAAAATCCCTGAAATTGCTAGAGATATGGGTTCACTAGAGTTTGCCAAACAGTTACTACTCAAAGCAGGAGTTGCCGTAAGCCCTGGGATTGGATTTGGTAAATATGGAGATGAGTATGTCCGTATAGCACTAATAGAAAATGAAAATAGAATTAGACAAGCAGGAAGAAATATCAAAAAATTCCTCAAAGAATTAGAGGAGCAGAAAAATGATTAAGATAGGTATTTTGGGTGTAGGCACAGTCGGTACAAGCGTAGCAAAGATACTAGAAGACAATGCAGATATCATAGAAGCAAGAGCAGGTAAAAAGATAGTAGTCAAATCAGGTGTAGTCAAAAACTTATCCAAAGATAGAGGTGTATCAATCATCATCACAGATAACCCCCTAGATGTAGTTGATGACCCTGAGATAGATATAGTAGTGGAGCTAATGGGTGGAGTAGATGAGCCTTATGAACTAGTCAAAAAAGCTCTCCAAAATGGCAAAGCAGTAGTCACAGCCAATAAAGCCCTACTAGCATATCACAGATACGAACTCCAAACCATAGCAGGAGATATACCTCTAATGTATGAAGCGAGTACAGCAGGAGGAATACCTATCATCGGTGCTTTGCGTACAGGATTATCTGCCAATCACATAGACTCTATCCAAGGGATTATGAACGGAACTTGTAACTATATGCTTACAAAGATGATAAATGAGGGAGCAAAATATGATGAGATACTCAAAGAGTCCCAAGAATTAGGATACGCAGAAGCAGACCCTACATTTGATGTAGGTGGATTTGACGCGTCTCACAAACTATTGATACTAGCAAGTATCGCTTATGGTATAGACGCAAAACCAGAAGATATACTCATAGATGGCATAGAAAACATCAACCAAACAGATGTAGAGTTCGCCAAAGAGTTCGGATACGAAATCAAGCACCTAGGAATAGCCAAAAAAGTAGGAGACGCAGTAGAATTAAGAGTACACGCCACGATGATACCAGTAGAGAGTATGATAGCCAAAGTAGATGGTGTAATGAACGCTGTCACAGTTATAGGTGACCGTGTAGGTGAGACTATGTACTACGGAGCAGGAGCAGGTGGAGACGCTACAGCGTCAGCCGTCATAGCCGATATTGTAGATATAGTCCGAGGAAACCAAGGACCAATGTTGGGATACAAAAAAGGACTAGAGAGTGGACTAACACTACTAGACAAATCAGAAATCACCACTCAATACTACCTCCGACTACAAGTAGATGACAAGAGTGGAGTATTGGCGACAATATCATCAAAACTAGGAGAGTTCGATATATCAATAGAAGCCATGCTACAAAAACCAACAAAAGAGAAAAATATATCACAACTACTATTTACAACTCATATATGTAAAGAGAACAAAATGCAAGAAGCTATCAAAGCACTAGAAGAGTTAGAGTCAGTGTATGGAGATATAGCTATGATACGGATTGAGAAGTAGATAGCTATTTCTCAAGATTTAATATCTCATCTCTACTCAATCCTGTAGAGGCTTCAATAGTCTCTATATCCACCTTAGCTTCTAATAAATTCTTAGCTATTTCTATATTTCTTTTATTAATACCTTTTTCAAGACCTT
>DAOVZV010000250.1 GCA_030634925.1 Sulfurovum sp. | reverse complement strand
TAACCCTCTTGATGCTTGTGACCCTAGTCCTGAAGTTGGTGCTTGTGATAGGGATAATGATGGACTTACCAATACCCAAGAAGATGCTTTAGGTACAGATAGGATTAATCCTGATACAGATGGAGATGGTGCATTAGATGGTGAGGATAAGAATGCTACAGCATCTACAGCACTAAAGCCTTGTCTGCCTCTAAGAGCTATAGGATACACAGATTATAACAACTCAAATACTCTATGGCAAGTAGATAACTGTGATGGAGATGATTATATCAATGGTGCAGAAGATAATATCTCTCGTGCACCTGATAATTATCTAAGTGACCCTTATGATATAAATGGTGCTTGTTTTCCTACTGGTGACCTCAAATATTGTGAAGTTCTTGCTGATGATGGTAGAGTATGGCTAGATAGAGATTTAGGTGCAGAAGAAGTAGATTGTACAGGACCTACTGACCCTAAATGTTATGGTTGGTTATTTCAATGGGGTAGAAGTATAGATACTCATCAAGAGAGAAATAATGATGTTACACAAGATGTTAATCCAAATGAATTTCCTTATACATCTCCAAATCATGAGATAGCTCCTACAGGATTACAAGATTGGCTAACAGCAGATGGTACAGAAGCTACATCAGGATTTTTGGAAGAGAGAAAAGCCTTGTGGATGGATACTACAGATGACACAGGTTGTCCCATAGGATGGTATGTCCCATCAAAAGCAGAGTTAGGTGCATTGGCAGCAGCAGAAGGTATTGTAAATGCCGATACAGCTTACACTTCTAATCTAAAGCTATCTCTAAGTGGTTCTCGTTCTCATGCATCTAGTGCAATTGAAAATGCAGGAGAAATAGGATATCTATGGGTTACAGATATAAATGCAACAGACCCATCTGTAGGAAATACAAATTTTGCATTTACATATACAGTGGATAAGATATTATGGACACAAGCATATCGAGCTACAGGTTATACTGTAAGATGTATAAAAGCTCCATAATATAGTTTAAAAATGCAAAGAGTCCAAATAGGACTTTGCATTTTCTAGCTTTTTATAATAACGCATTTTAGATATTTTCTTTCCTCTTGACCATTTGGATATTACATAATAGTCAAATAATCTATCATCTAGTTGGCTATATTGATAAGGGTTTACTCTCTGACTTCTAGTAAAATATAGTCTTTCTTTATGTACTATATATGCCATAGACAAAGATGGTACTTTTCCTACTATAGTCTTATATGTCACTTGAGTCTCTTGTGAAAATTTGGCTTCGATTAGTAATTTATCTCCATTTGAATTGATTTTGTGAGGACATATATAAAATGTATTCCCTTTGATTATATCTCCTAATGAAGATACTCCATTACTATAAGATACAGGAGTCATCACTTCATCAGATGGAGTAATCTCTATTCTATCCTTGTATCTATAATCCAATGGATTTTGCTTTTTTTGAGGCTCTTTTTTTACTTCTTCTATCTCTTTTATCTGCTTTATTGGTTTTATAGATTTTATATTACTATTTTTATCTATATTAGTAGATTGCATTATATAAGCATCTGTAAATATCTCTTGATATAGATGAAGTTGTGCTGATGCCTCTTCTCTTGTATCAAACTCACTAGAGTATCCCTTGAACATATCATTTTCTTCTATGATATGTGTATTGGAAGATATATCATCTCTCAAAAGAGTAATTTGCTTTGCCAAATTACCTCTATGACTATAGCTACCTAGCTTTATTACAACAGCCGATTTACCAATACTAAAAAACATCATAACCAAAATCAAAATCATCTTTATTTTATGCAAAATCATACTCCTAATAAGGTTTTTATATAATGAAGTATACATTATTTTATGTAAATTTAGATTATTTCAGATTATTTGATATTAATTAGTCTAAACTACAGATAGTTTAATATTAATTAGTGTAAACTATTAAAAATATAGATAAAGGAGAGATAATGAAAAAGTTATTAATGATTATCGTAGGAGTATTATCCCTATCAAATGGTGCAGTTAGAGAAGATACAGTAGGAATAAATATAGGAGGAACTTCTATATACAATAAAAATACAATAGAGTTCTCTAGTCTAAGTGGAGGACTATTTTATCAGTTCAATTCACTTAGTGCTTTTCCTATAAAGCCAAGACTAGATTTTGACTATGTCAATGTAGCAGGATTTAGTAATATCAAAAACCTATACAAAGGTTCTATCAATGGTGTATATGAATTTATGCCTGATAATATGCTATCTCCTTATATATTAGGTGGGTTAGGATATGAGTATGTAGCAGGTGAGATAAACCATGTATTTGAAGACAAAACATTTGTACAAGGTGGAGCAGGTGTAGTATTTCATCAAGAAGATGGATACAATTTCAATATAGAAGCAAAAGTATTACAAATCATAGATGCACCAAACCAAGAGAATGAAGTGATGATAGTAGCAGGTGTATCTGTGCCAATTAGCAAATTTACAAGATACAAAGCTGAACCAGAAAACCCATGTCCTAAAAAGATAAATGCACCCGATGAAGATAGAGATGGTGTGACAGATATGCTAGACCAATGTCCAAATACACCTTGTTACTTTGTAGTAGATAGCTATGGTTGTCCTATCAAAGCTACTCTAATGATACTATTTGATAC
>DAOVZV010000249.1 GCA_030634925.1 Sulfurovum sp. | reverse complement strand
TTTTTTAAGGATGTTCTTTCACAGTCTCCAAGGGTCGGAGTATGACATTGATTTTAGTTTATCATCAGGACGGAACCTTGGATAAACTTTTTTATTGGACGACCCAAGGGTCGGGGAATTAGACCCTATTAGATTAAAACTTACTTCCCATAGAAAATTCAAATACTGCTGTTCTGTCTCCTGGTTGGTCGTCTAGTGCTTGGGCGAATACTAGGTTTATTGGACCAAATGCTGATTGCCATTCTAGTACTACACCAGCAGAAGAGCGAGTAATATCTGAAAATGCTGGTTGTCCTGGCATATCATCTGAACCTATTACACCATAGTCATAGAAGAATGCCAATCTCATTTTGGCTGCTTTGGATAGAGGTACACTGGCTTCTAGGCTGATAGATGCACTATTTGTACCACCTATTCTATCTCCTGCTAGAGTAGTCGGAGATAGTGAATATGGGTCATATCCTCTTACACTACCAACTCCACCCATAAATAGTCTCTCTGCTATAGGTATATACTCGTCACTACCTGCACTGATATTGGTATATCGTCCTTTTGCTCGTAGGATAAGGTCATAATCTATGATATCTTCTAAGCCATAATATACTCCTACTTTGAGGCTTGTTTTGATTATGTCTCCGTATCCTTTGTATAGTGTTGTGTTGTAGTCATCTCCACTTAGATTGCCGTATTCTAGGTTGAGTATGGCTTTTACACCTTCTCTTGGTACATAGTAGTCATCTGTGTTGTCATAGCTAAGTCCTGCGTATAGTGATGTCTTTTGGTACTTATCGTTATAGTAGTTTATTAGTGTTGATACATAGTCAGTATTGTATGTTGATTGGTTATCTACATATCCTACACCTATTGATGCGTGTAGGTGTCTAGCCAACTCTTTACCTATACTGATAGACCCACCTATTTGGTCTTGTTTGTACTCTATATATTCATAATCTTTTTTGTAAAAGCTCATACTTAGGCTGTACATACTATCCCATATTTTTGGATTTACAAAAGATAGGTTGTAGTTTCTTGATATTTTGGATAGTTCAAAGCCCAAAGTAGCATTGATACCAGAACCAAAGATATTTTTGTCTGATATAGAGGCATTGACCATAAGTCCTTCATAGCTACCATATCCACCACCTACAGATATTGTACCAGTAGATGTCTCTTTTACATTTACGACTAGGTTGATTTTGTTTGCAGATACTCTTTGGCTTTGTATATCTATCTTTTCAAAGAAACCTGTTCTACCCAATGCACTTTTTGACTCTTTGAGGTCTGTTGCGTTGAATTTGTCTCCTGGTGCTAGGTATATGTATCTTCTAATAACTCTATCTTTTGTCGTATCATTACCTGATATTACAACATCATTGATAGTTACAACTTCACCTGCTTGGATGATATATTGTAGGTTTACTCTTTTGCTATTTGCATCTTTTTGCATTTGAGGTATTACTTTGGCATAGGCAAATCCGTAGTTTCCTACCTCTTCTTCTAGTGTTTTTATATCTTTACGCATTTTCTTTATATTAAATACTTTTCCCTCACTTAGAGTAAGTAGTGATTTGAGTTTTTTGACAGTTACTCCCTCTACTTCTTCTGTGATAGATATAGCACCTACTCTATATTGTACTCCCTCATCTACCTTGTAATCTACTTCTGCGTTGTATGAACCAAAATCAACTCTCATTAGAGGTTTGCTCACTACAGCATCTAGGTAACCCTCTCTCATATAGGCATCTTTGACTCTATAAGCATCATATTCTAGCTGTTGGATACTTGCTTCACCGTTGTTTCTCCATGGCAACCATCCCCACCAGTCTTTCTCTTTGTTCGCCAAATCAAATTGTATATCAGACTTAATCAAATCTTTTGCACCGACGATATTCATCTTTTTGATGATTACTTTTTCGCCTTTATTGACTTCAAATACCAAAGATATACTACCTTTACCTACAGGTGAGCTAGTTACTTCTACGACTGTGTCATAAAAGCCTTGTGTTTCCATCTTTGTATGTATAGCTTGTTTTGACATTTTGACTTTCATAATGTCATATAGGTCACCTTTTTTGAGACCTATACCTTTTAGAAGTTTCTTGCCATCATCTCCAGTACCGTATCCCTTGATACTTATATTGGCGATAGATAGTTTTTCGGTGAAGTGATATACTAGTGTTCCACCATATTTATCTACCCATACATCTGTGAAGTATCCCTGTTGGAAGAAATTTTTGATAGAGTTGTTGATATTCTCTGCACTCATCTCATCACCTACATTGATACCAGAAATCTCTTTTGCCATTGTAGGAGATAGATGAGCTAACCCATCAAATTTAAGCTGTGTAATTTTTTGGGCTGATAGTAATGCTCCTATCAACATCCAAAAAGTTAATATTTTGAAAATTCCTATCTTTGTTGTCATTGTTGAGCCTTTTTATAATTTGCTAATATTCTATCTATATTTGGATAAGAAGACCATAAATATCATATAAACTAAATTCAAATTATCAATTTTGTATCTAATATATGAGCTGACTCCTTGGGAAGCTATTTTGTGTAAATACTAAACAGTCTATAACCAAAAAGTGTAGATTAGTAACTTTTTAATCCTAAACTATCACAAATATAATTATAATCTATAAACTAATTGCAAAAAAAGGAGTACACATGAATATTCAT